>JADHXQ010000072.1 GCA_016782885.1 Phycisphaerae bacterium
TGCTTCCGGGTTAATGGATTTTTGTCAACCACTAATAGACCGGAAAACGCGGGGGTTTTCGAGTGTTTTTTCAAACGCAGGCCGGAAAATCTCTATATCTACGCTTGGTTAAGGACTAGTACGGCGTACTCCGGTATAATGTCCGGAACCGGACAGTTGACGAAGACCGGCGCCGGGACGATGACGCTTTCCGGCGCAAACACGTACTCGGGCGTAACGAACATTATAGGCGGTACGCTAAGTATCGGCGCCATAAACCATCTCGGCGCCGCGGGCAGCGGTATTACCTTCAACAACGGCGGCATACTGACCATTAGCGCCGCCATTGGCGCACCGCTGACCGATGCGATAACGATGACCGGAGCCGGTACGGTCAACACCACCTTCGCCAACGAACTGTCCGGAGTCATCTCGGGCGCCGGAGCGTTGACAAAGACCGGTGCCGGAGGAAGGCTGACGCTTACGGGTATCAATACGTATGACGGCGGCACGACGGTGACAAGCGGAATCCTGGCGGGTGCAGGCGGACTCGTCGACGCGGCGCCGCTGCAAGGCGCCATTGCAATCGCCGCAGGCGCCGAACTGGACTTCGTCCAGGCCGCCGCCGCCACGTACGACGGAGTGATCACCGGCGCCGGTACGCTGACAAAGAGCGGCGCCGCAATCCTGACGATGACCGCCAACAGCGGCGCCTTTACGGGCGATACGGACCTTGACGCAGGTACGCTGTGGATCAACGGAACCCTCGGCGGCACCGGCGGTATGGTAGTCGCCGGCGGAGCGACGCTCGGTGGTACAGGTACGTACACCGGTAACGTGGTGGTAAATAATCTCGGTACGGTCGCTCCGGGCAACTCCATAGGAGAGTTGACCGTCGCCAACTACAATCCGGCGGCCGGTTCGATACTGAATGTCGAGGTCGACTTTCCCGGAACGGCGCCCCTCGACGCCGACCTCCTGACCGTCACGGCAGCGGCAGCGGGAGCCGCAACCATCGCCGCCGGCGCCACGGTCGATATCGATCTGATAATGCCGAACATCAACCTCGTGCCGAGCGCCGCCAATACGTACAATATCGTGCGGACGACGGGTGCGGGTGGAACCGTCGTCGGGACGTTCAACGCACTGTCAGCTACACCGGGAAACCCTGTAGACACGGCCATTTTCCAGCATTCGCTGACTTATACCGCCACAACCGTCAACTACGTGTTGAATCGAAACACGATACAGAGCCTGGCGCTTACAAAGAACCAGACGGCAGTGGGAACCGCGCTGGAGGCGAGGATCCGCGATGCGGGCGACATGCTGAACAACGTCGCGCCCATCATAAACGGTTATCCGCTGGCCTCGCAGGTGCGGACCGCACTGAACCAGATCAGCCCGGCCTCGCTCGACGTCAGCACGGGCGCGACCCTCGACAACTCTCGCAGATTCTTCGACGGGCTGGCCGAACATCTGCACCGCCACCACGTCTCCGGGCCCGGCGAAGCGACAACGACCGCCAGGGCCAATGATGACAACATGCCGCTCCTGGCGTTCGGCGGGAATAACGATGACGTCCTGGCGCTGATGATGCAGGCACGCGAAGAGGTACGCGCCGACAGGGCGGAAGTCACCGACGGACCGCTGAGGCTCTGGGTCAGGCAGTTCAACAACTGGTCGGACGAGGATGCTGAAAACGATATTCCCGGGTACGACAACTTCACCACGGGAGTAGTGCTCGGCGGCGACGTCAAGGTCGGCGACAACCTCGCCGTCGGTGCGGCCATCGGTTACAGCAATACGGACATCGACCTGACAGGCGGGTTCGGCGAGGGCGAAATCGACTCGTTGCGCGGGTCGATCTACGCGACGTGGTTCAAAAACGGCGCGTATGCCGATGCAGCCCTGGGATTCGGTAACAATTGGTACGACAACACGCGGAACCTGGCCTTCATAGGCCGCCGCGCAAACAGCAACCACGAAGGCCAGGAATACAGCGCCTACCTCGGCGGCGGATACGACTTCCTGTTCTTCGGCGGATACGTCGGCCCGACGGTATCGGTGCAGTACACCGGCCTCCACGAGGAATCATTCAACGAAAGCGGCGCCGGCGCTCTGAACCAGAACATAGACTCGCGCGATTCACACTCGTTGCAGACCGCGGTGGGTATGCGTGTCTTCTACCCGATCAAACTGGGAGACGCGAAGACAACGCTGGTTCCCGAGGTCCGCGCCAAGTGGTTGCACGAGTTCCTGAACGACCGGGATGTCTCGGCGCGATTCAGCGGCGGAGGCGCCGCCTATACCGTCGACGGTAACGAGGTCGAGGAAGACAGCGTCCTGCTCGGCGGGCGTCTCAGCGCGTACCTCAGCGAAAGCCTGTCGTTGTACGCTGACTATGAATTGCAGTTACAGGACTCCGGCGGGCAGACCGGACACACGGTGTCGGCCGGCCTGAGAATCGCCTGGTAAGGGACAACAAAACCACCGCGCCGCTTTACCCGAGCGGCGAGGCTTGAATTTTCCCCACCGGGGGATTCAGGGATGCCCCTGAATCCCCCGGTTCTTTATATACTCGCCCGGATCCGGTCCGCGTTGCATAACCGGAAAACCTTTCAGACACGCACAATAGAAAAGGGGAAAATCATTGACTATGTCGCGTTTGGTTTTTACACTTGCGACACTCCTGAAGTTTGGAACGTCCGAGCCTACCGAGAATCCCCCGAAAACACCCCGGATAAACCCACTGGAAAGCGAGAAGCACAAAATGGCCAAACGGAAACCCAAGTACGTCTATTTTTTTGGCGGCGGTAAGAGCGAAGGCAAAGCCGCTATGAAGGAACTGCTGGGCGGTAAGGGCGCTAACCTTGCCGAGATGTCCAGCCTTGGACTGCCCGTACCGGCAGGGTTCACGATCACCACGGAAACTTGCGACGCGTATTACAAATTGGGCCGCAAGTACCCGTCCGAGCTGGCGCCGCAGATCGACCGAAACATCCGGAAACTCGAATCCCTCACCGGTAAGACATTTGGTAAGGGCGCCAATCCGCTGCTGGTCTCCGTGCGGTCTGGTGCGGCTGTCTCTATGCCCGGAATGATGGACACCGTGCTGAACCTCGGTCTGAACGACGTGACCATCAAAACCATGATCGAAAACAGCGGTAACGAGAGATTCGTGTGGGACTCCTACAGGCGTTTCATGCAGATGTTCGGTGATGTCGTGCTGGATATCGAACATCACGATTTTGAAACCGCACTCGATAAGGTCAAACTCGCCCGCAAAGTCGAGAACGACACTGATCTTGATACCGAAGGCCTCAGAGACGTTGTCAAAGCATACAAAAACGTCTACAAGAAGGCGAAAAAGTCCTTCCCCCAGGACGCACGCGCACAACTGCAACTGTCCGTCAACGCGGTCTTCAGCTCCTGGAACAACGCCCGGGCAATCAAGTACCGCCAGCTCAACGATATACGCGGACTCCTTGGAACGGCCGTAAACGTGCAGGAAATGGTGTTCGGGAACATGGGCAACGACTGCGGTACGGGCGTGGCCTTTACGCGCAACCCGGCCACCGGAATCAACAAGTTTTACGGTGAGTTCCTGATGAACGCCCAGGGTGAGGACGTAGTGGCGGGCATTCGCACGCCCGAACCGATCAGTCAACTCCGCAAGTACGACGCCAAGTGCTACAAGCAGCTCCTCGCCATCCGCAGCAAGCTCGAGAAGCATTACCGCGATATGCAGGACGTCGAATTCACCATCGAGAAGGGTACGCTGTTCATGCTCCAGACCCGTTCCGGCAAGCGTACAGCCGCCGCGGCGGTCAAGGTCGCCATCGACATGATGAAAGAAGGCCTCATCACCGAAAAAGAAGCCATCTGCCGCGTCGATCCCAAGAGCCTCGACCAGCTCCTCCACCCGCAGTTTGACACCAAAGCCGAAAAGACCGCAGATATTTTCGCCACCGGACTGCCCGCGAGCCCGGGCGCAGCGACCGGACAGATCGTTTTCTCCGCACACAAAGCCGAAGAGTGGAACGACATGGGCCTCCCGGTAATCCTCGTTCGAACCGAAACCAGCCCGGAGGACATCGGCGGAATGGACGCCGCAAAGGGTTTCCTGACCGCCAAAGGCGGAATGACCTCGCACGCCGCGGTCGTCGCACGAGGAATGGGCAAGTGCTGCGTCGCCGGAGCCGGACAGTGCAACATCGACTACAAAAAGAAAACACTCACCGTCGGAAAAACAGTCCTCAAAGAAGGCGACTGGATCAGCATCAACGGATCGCTCGGGACGGTCTATGCGGGCAAGCTGCCCACAGTTTCGCCAACCCTCACCGGCCCGTTTAACCAGATTATGAAACTCGCCGACAAGCACCGCGTCCTGGGCGTCCGCACAAATACGGACACCCCCGCCGACACCGCGGTGGCCGTCAGATTCGGAGCGGAAGGCATCGGCCTGACGCGAACGGAACACATGTTCTTTGAAGGCGACCGGATCATCTCGATGCGAAAAATGATCCTGGCCGAAGACCAGACCGGTCGCAAGGCCGCCCTCAAAACGCTCCTGCCTCTGCAGCGTAAGGACTTCATCGGTATCTTCAAGGCCCTCAAAGGACGCCCCGCAACAATCCGCTTCCTCGACCCGCCCCTGCACGAGTTCGTCCCGCACGACAAGGCCGGACAGGCAGAAATGGCAAAAGCCATGGGCGTCTCTCCAAAAGTGATCAAAGACAAGGTAGACTCCCTACACGAGTTCAACCCCATGCTCGGACACCGAGGCTGCAGGCTCGGAATCTACTACCCCTCAATCACCGAGATGCAGGCCCGCGCCGTGGTCGAAGCCGCATACGCCGTACCAGGCGCCAAAGCCGAAATCATGATCCCGCTGGTCGGTAACGTGGGCGAACTGGCCAACCAGAAACAGATCGTCCTGGACGTCATCGCACAGGTCAAAGCCGAAATGGCACGCAAAGGCAAGAAAAAGGCCCCGCCTATCAAAATCGGCACGATGATCGAAGTGCCTCGCGGCGCCCTGACGGCCGACGAAATCGCCAAAGAGGCCGAGTTCTTCTCGTTCGGCACGAACGACCTGACGCAGATGGGCTGCGGATTCAGCCGCGACGATTCGGGCAGGTTCCTCAAACGGTACGTCGAACTGGGCATCTACGATAACGATCCCTTCCAGACCCTCGACCGCGGCGGCGTGGGCCAACTCATCAGCATCGCCGTCGAGAAAGGACGAAAGACCCGCCCGGACATCAAGCTGGGAATCTGCGGCGAGCACGGCGGCGACCCAAACTCCATAGAGTTCTGCCACAACGTCGGGCTCGACTACGTCTCCTGCTCGCCATACCGCGTACCGGTGGCACGACTGGCGGCCGCACAGGCCCAGATCAACAACCCCAGAAAGAAGAAAGCGGTCAAAAAGTCGAAAAAGAAGTAACCGCGCCTTCTATATAGATAGAAGAGCAGCAAACAAAAAAGCTCCCCGCAATCCTGCGGGGAGCTTTTCTTTGGCACCATCAATACCGCGGCGCCTATTGAAGTTCCCTGATCCTGCGTTCGAGATTCTTCGCCGGATAGAAGTAAAACGTCCTGCCGATTGCCTGCTGAGTAAGCAATCCGCGTTTCACCAGATTATAAAGATCCATCCGTGCGGTCTGGTAAGTTACGTTGTGACTGACTTGGTGAGAACGCATGGAATATTCAGCATCCGGATGTCGCAACGCATGAGTCAATAAAACCAACTGTCTGTGATTCAGAGTTCCTGCTGCACGCATCATCTTCTGCGTCTGGCGCATAGCCTGGGTTTTCCGAGAAACATGCTCATGCAATTCGTTGATTGAGCGACGGATGACATTCAGGTGGTACAGAATGAAATAAGTCAGGTCGTTTTCATCGGTTTCGGTGTATAGGAAGGCCGTCTCATACTTTGACGGCGCCTTCTTGATAATCTGCGAAATCGAAAGAAACTCGCACAACCAATACCCCTGCCGCAACATCGACCAGTAAAACAGCGTACGCGCACACCTTCCATTCCCATCAACAAATGGATGATCATATGCCAGCCAGAAGTGTAGAATGATCGACCGCACTACCGGATGAAGGAAGTACTTGGGCGTCTTCTCGTTAGCGAAATCCAACATCGCTGCCAATCGTTGGGGCAGTTCGTCGGCATCGGGCGGGGTGTGATAGATTTCGTTATAGATGTCTGATACCGTTATGCGCTCGTCAGAGCGTCTGAAACGTCCTGAGGCGGAGGGATCATCCAGAGTTCCATCAGTCAGAATCGCGTGAAGCTCCAGAAGCATCGCCTCTGTCAAAGGCTTGTCTTTCAACTGACAGACGTGTTTCATCGCCACATAGTTGTTTCGGATCATGGTCTCACTGTGATCTATGGGGCGACGTTTGGTCCGGAGCATCTCCTTGGCAACCCGACGAGTGGTGAAAGCACCCTCAAGTTGGCTCGACGTTATCGCCTCTGCCACCAGAGAATCGTAGATGTACCTCTCCCGCATGGCAGGGTTGGTTATCTGTTCATCAACCGTTTCGATTCGACCAGCCGCATCCTGATCAATGTGATGCAAGTGCTCCGGAACCGGATCAGGGGTCCCGAACATAAAGTGATTTGACTGCGTATCGACTAATGGAACGGTTTTGGCGGTAGTCGATCTTGCCATTTTTATAGCCATCCACCACTCTTCAAGACTAATACCGTCAGGTGGTTTGTGATACCTCAACTTATCCCAGTGATCATACTTGCCTGATTGGGTCACCATATTTGACGACTGAAGAACGGTCAGCATACGCTCGGGTTGATCCAGAAGTTCCTTGAATAGTTTCTGCGTATCAGGTGGTCGCTTTGGTATTCTCATTTTCAGCTTTCCTATCCCGTATTAATCTATATGCTAATTATCTACTAAGTTATACTAAACTAGTAGATAGGATGCTATCAAGTACAAATTACAAATGAATTAGTAGATAATTAGTATATGGAAAAGATACCCATTATCTGCCGCTACGCCCCTGCCTATTGGGGAATCGCATGACACGCACACAAGATATGGGCTGCCTTTATTGCAGTAGCAGTGTCTCGCCCTTTTTCGTTTTCACTGTAAACCGCTTGCCTGAGAGTTTCTCGATTGTCCCGTCGGCACGCTTCAGTTCTACCGAACGATCTGGCCAGGGGTTTTGGATCGTGCAGTCGCGCCCTTGTTCGCTGATGATGCGGAGCGATTGGATCTTACCGCCGCTCAGGCGACTCGATACGAGGAAGGCGCCGGAGACACGCAGGTTTTCAAACGCGGCGTCCAATTCCCGCGGCCAGCAGTTAAAGACTCGCAACACGCCCTGATTAGCGATGCACAGCATCATATTGATCGTAACGATCGAGGTCGTGCAGCTTTCCATACCGTGCGGATTTCTGCTGTGTTTCATTCCGTTGGCAGTCTTTTGCTTCGCCCAGCCTTCCAGGAACTTAAGAATGATCTTGGGATCATAACCCACACGAACGGCGGCTGGATAGAAGCTGTTCGTACCGTTAAAGTCGTACCATCGCTTCATCACGGTTATCATATCCCGCGAGATTTTGAGCAGTTCGGGATCGGACTCCAGACCGATCTGACCGGCAGGGTAGATATGCTGGATTCCCAGCGAATTATCGCCATGCCAGGTTTTTCCCTTCTCGGCGTAAAGAAAGACCTTTTGCCCCTTGTACTTTCGACGCCCCATGTCGGGGATGTTCCACGTCGAATATTTTGAAAGATGATCGAGGACGTGCCGGCGTTGTTCCTTCAGCTTCTCGTCCACGCCGAGCATTTCGCTCATATCCAGCGCGAGTTTGAACGTCATTCGGATCAGCCCGAGCGCAGCGGTTCCGTTAACGTTCGGACCGCTGTTTTCATGCACCGAATGATCGTAAAGCACGTAACGCCCGTCTTCAAACTTGAGATATGCAACCCAGAAGGCGGCCGCGTCGCGGACGAACGGGTAGAACGTTTCGGCGTACCGGCGATCCCACGTTGACCGGAACCGAAAATTGACCGGGACGAGCGATTCTGATGCGTTTGTTTTCTGTCCGTGGTGCATCACCTTTTTAGTCGATCGCCTCGGATTACCGTACCGTCCGTTTACATCACAGGCCCGGTATGTCACGTCGATCCCCTTGGGTCCGATCCCGACGGGAAAGAATACCCCCGGCATGCCATACAGTTCTTTTGCGTAGCGTCGTGCGGTTGGCAGGAAGTCGAGATAGGGATCGGTGCAGACGTCGGCCTGTTCGATACGATTTGCCGAATAGAGTCCGTAACACCCCGCGTTGTGATTGTAATTAAGATGATAGTCGCCGTTCCACGCCGGGCACTCGCTCAGCACCCAGATACCGAACAACCCCGGAGGAAAACCGCGATCGCGATACGCGCTGCCCAGAACGTGGAGCGAAGCGTAGTAGTCTTTTTCGATTGGCTTCTGGGGAATCGATATCCACGACTTGTTCCAATACGCCGCCCACCATGCAGCATGTGCAGTTTGCAGCTTCGCCAGACGTTCCGGCGTAACTGAGTCGACCAGCGCCACCGCCGCCTGGCGATACTTCTTGTTCTTAAAGAGGCTCTCGACGCCGATAAGCACCGTCACCGGCCGGCCGGGTTTGAGTGTGATTTTTTGCGACGCGCCCAGCGCGGACATCGGCTTGAACGCGGGCTTGATATTACCGATCCTCTGGTGTTCATACTTGTACGGTTCGACAAGTTTGGTTTCCCGGGGCGTCCATTTACCGGCGGGCGAGATGCGTATCGCCGCAGCCATACCCGTTTCGATGTCCACGTTTTTGTCATAGTGTCGCCGCAACCAGAGCGTATCTCCGGCGAGGCCCGAACTGCGATTCGACTCGGTAACGTTGATCTCGGGCAGCACCAGCTCCCGGTCGGTCAATTGCGGCGAGATTTCGATTTCGATCGCCCCGCCTGCCGCCCGCAGTTCGATCCATCCGATGTTCGACGTCGCCATCACGCGGGCGTTAAACTCGAGCGTCACGCCGTCTTTGACGAACGTTCCGCGGGTAACCGGGTTGTAAAGCGGCTGCTCGATCTTGTACGTCGCCCCCTGCATCGCCGGGGCCTTCACGTCAAGCCACCCGAACAGTTTCGGCTGCGCTCCGCGCTGCCTGCCCTGCAGGCGCCAGAAATCGTTCTTGTTGATCCAGAATCGCAGCGCCTCAGCCTCTCCGCCAACCGACAGGCCCATATCGCCGTTGCCCATCAGCAGTGCGTCGGTCGACGCTTTGGTGTAATGTCCGCACTTCGGCGGCGCATCGGTGCTGTTCTTATACTGGGAGATAATCGATTCGGCCGAAAGTTTCGGCTCGTCTCGCTCGACCGCCGCACCATTACTCGCCAATGCGGAGATGAAGGAAAACGAGACAAGGCAACAAGCTGAAATTCGGTGAAACAGTTTCATGGAAAACGCCTTTCGGGAGGTTTTGAGGAAAGCCTTTGATTATGGCTCGCACGATACTCTATTGTATACGGTAAGGAAAGCTGAACTGGAGACTCCGCTTGGGAAACGAGACTATGAAGACAATACGACGATTCATGTGGGTTTTGGCGGTGCTGGTTGTCGCGGTGACACCGCTCCTGGCTGCACCCGGGAACATCGCGCCCCGGGCGAAGGTCACCTCCAACTCCGAACACAGCGGCTCGCATGCAGCCAGGCTTGTCGCCGATGGCAAGATTCCAGCCCTCGGCGGGTGCAACGGGGCAGGGCGGGAATGGGCCGCCAAAGGCAATACGCACCCCCGCGGCGTAACGCTGGCGTTCAAGTGGGCAAAACCGGTGACCATCTCAGAGGTCGTCTACTACAGTCGCAGCAGTTACGCCGTCGAGGGGTTCAAGGATTACGAACTCCACCTGGACGATGCAACCAAACCCGCGGTTAAAGGCCAATTCAAATGCGGACACGGACCCCAGCGAATCAAGCTGCCCGCGCCCGTTCAAGCAATCGAGCTGAAGCTGAAGTTCACCAGTTGGTACAAGAGCTTCAATCCCGGAGCCGCTGAGATCCAGGTCTACTCGACCAGTCCGCCGGACAAGGTGCTCGGCGCCTTCAAACCGCTACCGGTGTTCAAGATATACAATGCGGGGGGGCGTCGTGCCGCACCGCCGGCGCCTCGGATCGTCGATTCGCCCGAACTGGCCGCCCGCGTCAAGGCCGGCAAGCTCGGCTTCGACAAACTCGTGGTCGTCAAGCGACACGAGATGAATCCGTCGCACGTCTACACGTACCACGCCGAGAGCTTCAAGGGCGGCGGCGGGCTGTACGTCTACAGCGCCGCCGACGGAAAGCTCACCGAGCTTCTCGCCAGCCCCGAAGGCGAGATCATCGACGTGGATGTATCGTTCGACGGCAAGGAAATCCTGTTCGGTTGGAAGAAGTCCGGGAAAAGCCAGAGCAGGTACGGCCCGCAGGACTTCAATCTCGAGGGCACCTTCGCCGTATACCGCATCAATGCCGACGGGACGGGCCTGAAGAAACTCACCGGCAAGGACTGCAACAACTTCAACGCCTGCTGGCTGCCCGACGGGCGGATCGCGTTCCTCTCCGACCGCAAACCGGCGTTCGCGTACTGCTTCACCACCACCTCGCCGGTCCTGCACCGCATGGACCGCGACGGCGGGAACATCACGCGGATCTCGTCGAGCTACCTCAACGACTTCACGCCCAGCGTGCTCGACGACGGGCGGATCGTCTACTCGCGCTGGGAATACATCGATCGCCCGGCGATACCCATCCAGAGCTTGTGGGCGATCAACCCCGACGGCACAAACGTCTCCGGCGTGTTCGGGAACCGCGCGATCAGCCCCGGCACCTTCATGGAGGCCCACTCGATCCCGGGTACGCGCAAGATCCTGTGCGTGCTGACCAGCCACAACGGCCCGTGTCGCGGAGGCATCGGCATCATCGACGTGGATCTGGGCGCCAACGCCCAGAAGGCGATCCGAAATCTAACACCCGAGGTGAACATCGGGCGCGTCGACGCCGGACACGGAAACAGCGTCCGCGGGCCTTACGAAAGCCCCTGGCCGCTCGATGAGAAATACTTCCTGGTCTCAAAACGCGGTACGACAATCCTGCGCGACTACGACGGCAAGGAGCAGACGGTTCTGCTGCGTCCGGCGGACGGAATGGGTTTCTACCACGCCCGGCCGCTGCGGGCCCGAAAACGCCCGCCGGTGATACCCTCACGCCTGCCGGCCGGCCCGACGAAGCCTTGGGCGACGGTCATCATCCAGGACGTCTACAACGGGCTCGAACCGCACGTGAAACGCGGCGAGATCAAGAAAATCTGCATCATCCAGGAGATCGAGAAGGCTCGCCGCGTCCCGCTGTGCAACACCGTGCCCACCGGGCGCGGATACGCGGCCAACAGCGCGTTCGGTTTCCAGTTCCCGCTGGTATCCTGCGGGGCGACTTACGCGGCCAAGAAAATCTGGGGTTACGTCCCGGTCGACCCCGACGGATCTGCGAACTTCAAGGTTCCCACCGGCATGCCGATTTACTTCGCCGCCATCGACGCCCAGGGACGCGCCGTCCAGCGCATGAGAACCTTCACGCACTTCATGCCCGGCGAGGTCCAGAGTTGCGTTGGATGTCACGCCAACCGCAACTACGCCACCGGGCGCGGCGGGCGGCGCCCGACGGCAGCCCTGCGAAAGCCCGTCGAGATCACCCCGCCCGAGTGGGGCGCTGAGAACTTCAGCTACTGGAAGGTCGTCCAGCCCGTGCTCGACAAACACTGCATCCGCTGCCACAACGCCCGCAAGCACCCCAAGGGCGTGGACCTGAGTGGCGCCCGGAGCGACTTCTTCAACGTCTCGTACGATGTGCTGACCCGCACCGGAACCATGTGGGCCAATCACCCCGAGCGGCACGGCGGCGGGCAACCTACCCCGCCATGGGTCAGTTGGATATCCACCGCCAACGGGTCGGAGTCCAACATCCGCCAGATCACGCCCCGCCAGTGGGGTTCGCCGAACAGCAAACTCGCCGACCAGATCCTCGCCGGTCATCCGGACAAGGACGGCAAGCCGCGAATCAAGATGACCGGCGCCGAGCGCCTGCGCATCTTCGCGTGGATCGACCTGAACATCCCGTACTACGGCGAGGCCCGGACAAACTACCCCAAGCGGATGGGCTGCAGGCGAATGCTCCCGCCGACGCTGGGCAAGGTGCTCGCCGAGGTAGCCAAACGCCGCTGCGCATCGTGTCACAAGGGAGGAAAGCTCCCCCGCACGTTCTATACCCGCGTGACCGCCATCGAGGACAACACCTTCCTGCTGGCGCCGCTGGCAAAAACCGCCGGCGGTTCGCAAGCCTGCGGAAAGAGCATCTTCAAAACAAAGAACGACCCCGACTACCAGGCGATCCTCAAGGTCTTCACACCCATAACCGAAATGCTCAAAGCCAAACCCCGCATGGACATGCCCGGCGGACCGACGGCGACGGATCAACATCCAACAAAGAACGCCCCAATTCTCAAGTAACGACAACGACGCGCGAAACCGCAAGCGGTTGGATGATACCGAGATCGGGAGTCAGAGATAAATAATCGAACCGCTTGCGGTTTCGCGCGCCGTTTACGTCGTCGTTCAATAACAGACGAACCTTTTTTTCCGCCTGCGCTTTTGCTTCGCTCCGATTGAATCTTAAGGTGTAGGTAATCCCCTGCCTGGCTTGGCGGGTGTCTTTGTGAAAAGGATCGATGTTCCAACCATGGGAAGCGTCGTCCGGGCGCCGCATGTCGTCGCCTGGCGGCTGCCCACCTTGAACTGTTGGGTTCTTTTCCGCTGACGCCGCCGGCTGGACGACAGGGGTATTTTTTTCACCCTTTTTCACTGTTTCTCACTGTTTCTCACTGTTTTTGATTTTTTTGATTTTTTTTGATTTTTTTTGATTTTTCTCCACTTTTCCTTGCCGGGCGACCGATAGATTGGTATAATGAATGCTGTTCAGTAAATGATCGCTGTTTGGAGTTTACACTATGAGCGCCAAGGAAAGACGACGACGGGAAGCTGCTTATCGGCGAAAGAGTATCCTCGATGCCGGACGCAAGGTGTTCTGGGCTCATGGGTACCACAAGGCTACCGTGCCTCAAATAGCTGCAGAAGCAGAGCTTGCGCCCGGGACATTGTACCTGTATTATCCGTCCAAAGCCGCTATCTACGCCGAATTGCTCGTCGAAGGATACGACCGGCTGCTCGACCGCCTCCAGGAAGCCGCCGCACTTGAGTCGCCCCCACAAGCCGCCCGCGGACTGGTGAAGGTCTTCTTCGACTTTGCTCGCGAGGCCCCGGAATACTTTCAGATCATGTTCTTCATACTCCAGGGCGAAAGCGACGACGGTTGGGAAGGCCTGTTCCACCCGCAGCAAATCGATCTGCTGAAAGCCCGCGAAACCGCCTGCCGCGAAGTAGTAGCCCAAGTGCTCGAGCGGATCGACTACGGTCCGCCCGAGCGTAGAAACGAAACGGTCGCCGCCGTCTGGAGCATGCTCGCCGGCGTGGTGTTCTACTTCCGAAATACCGACAACTTCGATGCAGTGGCAAGCCAAGCCGCAACAATAGTCCTCGCCGGAACGCTGAGCGATGCATAAACCATTGAAATAACAAACACTATGTTTTTTTGGTTAGATAATGAACGCCATTCATTAAACCCCGCGGAGACCGCGGCAACACCGAAGTTTTAAGGAGAGCGATTATGAATTCCACGCAAGTATCAGAAACGCAAGCAGCAGTGAAGATATCAAAGGTGCTGCTCGTGCTGCCTGCAGCCAAACATGTCAGAGTCACCTCCGCCGACCGCTCCGTTCCCAGGCGGAAGATGCTGCGGTTCAGCATTCTGGGCCTGACGACAGTCGCCGCGGCCACACCGCCGCAATACGAGGTGACGATCTGTGATGAGAACGTCGAACCGCTGGACCTCGACACCGACGCCGAGGTCGTGGGCATATCGTTTATGACGGCCATCGCGCCGCGAGCCTTCGAGATCGCCCGCGAGCTGCACCGCCGCGGAAAGATCGTGGTGGCGGGCGGATTCCACCCCACTCTCTGCCCCGAGGACACCGCCAGGCACTTCGACGCGGTGGTCGCCGGCGACGCCGAAGGCCTCTGGCCGAAAGTGCTCGCGGACATCGAAGCCGGGCGCCTCGGCAAGACAAAGATCTATCGCCACCGCGATCTGCCGGACCTGGCGTGCGTGCCGGCCCCGCGGCGCGACCTGACCGCCCACACCGCCAAATACTACGCCACCATCAACGCGGTGCAGACCACCCGCGGCTGCGCGAACGGATGCACGTATTGTTCGATCACCGCGTTCCACCGCCAGACGCAGCGCACCCGCCCGGTGGAAGACGTGCTCGCCGAGTTGAAAACCATTGGGCGAGACTTTATCTTCGTCGACGACAACATCATCGGCGACGTCGAGTATGCCAAGAAGCTGTTCGCGGCGATGGCCCCGCTGAAGAAACGATGGATATCCCAGTGTTCGCTGCGAATCGCCGACGATCCGGAATTGCTGAAGCTCGCACGCGACGCCGGGTGCCTGGCGATGTTCATCGGCATCGAGACGCTGAGCGGCGCGAACCTTTCGGACTTCGGCAAGGAGTTCAACGATGCGGCGAGCTACCGCAAACGTATCGCCGCGATCCGCCGCGCCGGGATCGGCGTTCAGGCGGGCATCATCGTCGGCGCCGACGGCGACGATCCGGGCGTCTTCGAGCGGATGCTCGGTTTTCTTCGCGCCGCGCGGATCGACGCGCTGCAATTGAATATCCTCACCCCGCTTCCGGGCACGCCACTGTTCGAGCAGTTCGACCGCGCCGGGCGAATTACCGACACCGACTGGAGCAAGTACGACTTTCGCCACGTGGTGATCCGCCCGGCCGGCATGACCGCCGGTCAACTGCAGGACGGCGCAGACTGGCTGTACGCACAGTTCTACCGCCTCGACCGGATCATCCTGCGGGCGCTCCGAACGCTGCTAAGCGGAAAGGTGAGCCTTGCCGTCCTGGCATGGCAACTCGGAATGACGTATCGCTACGACAATATTCGCGAGGGCATAGTCGGACGCAACCCCGTGGCCAAACCCGCCTCCGGCTCGCGTTTCGGCGCCGCGCTGCGCCGAGCGTGGTCAGCTTTGACCGGTTTGGGCGAGCGAAGTCGCACCGAAGAGTGCCCAGACGCCGAAGGCGTCCAAGAAAACCCCGCTATGTGAAGGAAGTCATCAGTAGCGATCTTGAAAACAGTTATCAGTTTCTCTACTTGATGATTTGACACAGATCGCGTAGAATATGGTCTGCTGGCCTATAGGAGACTCAGGACGGAACCACAGTAGTGACCGGCGCGATGTCTCACGACGTCTGTCCAACATGTGGAAGTGAGGAAATCCACCCACCACCTTGTCCTGCAGGTTTGGATTGACTTTCAGAACTGTCCCGATGCGACCGTAGCCGCCAATCCGGAACATGGAATGAGTACCCCAAAACGCAAAGTCCCCGCACCAGAAAACAATGCCATTACAACCATCCGTCCGATCAAGAGATGGTTGGCCGTGCTCTCGGTGTTAATCGCCGCTCTCCCGGTGGTCATAAGTGTGCTGATTCTGTCTGGCAACGCGTCAGACTTCGTGCGCGAGAATCCGGACGATAATCCGGTCTTCAGTTCCGGACCGTGGGGAGAGCTGGAATTGGTGCCCATCGTTATCGCCCCCCCATTGGAGCATATCGCCGAAAGTGCCGTCGATTATTCCGCAAACGTGGCGTGGCATTTTCCCGACATCTACCTGGCCGAATTGTCCGCCCTGTTCAAGAGGATCGGCCTTTCCAGGTCGCTCCGCGATAAACTCGTATCGATGTCCGTACCGGCCAAATCGTTTCGCGGTCTGAGCATCCATCCTCCCAGGCAATTGGTATTGGGTCTCGATCCCAAGGACCGCACCGCACTCTACATCGCGTTGAATCGGTATCCGCAGAATACAGATCAGCGGAATCAGTTTTATTTCTGTGGGAGTTCACCTGACCGGTGGTTTGCGGGGTCAACGGTATCGCCGGCTACCAGAAAGCTCGTCGAGCCGCTGATCTACCGCCGCGGGGAGTTCATGTATTTCGCCGACCTGCGGAGCATCGAAGGTTCGTTGACCTCGCCTGCGGAGCGTGCGAACCTGTTGAAGACACTCCTGAGTAGCGCGACGTTTCTCGTCTATCTGAAGGTATCCGAGGATTCGGATCTCGAATCACTGGTCAATTACTGGGGCCGCGGCGGTCGGGCCCACCAAGTGCGACCGCTCCTTGAGGCATTGATGCAGCAGCCGGGAGAACAGACCATCAACATCACGCACCTCCTTCCGCCCCTGGCCCGAAACCGGTTGTACACTTATCCGGCGCATTCACGCTCCGATAAGTTTTTCCGCGGGCGAGATTGCCATTGGACCTCGCTGAATTTCTTTAGTGCAGTCTCAGACGACAACTTTGCCAAAGGAATCACTGTCTCCGACGCGTTCGAGAAGGACATGTACGGTATCGACGACGATCTCCAGTTGGGCGACATCATCGAGTTCGTCGACTCGCACAAGAGGTCCATACATTCGGCCGTCTACATCGCCGGCGATCTCTTCTTCCACAAATGCGGTGCGAAGTCCTCCACGCCATGGGCCCTGACGCGACGGAAGGACCTTGAGAACTACTATCCTTTGCACAAGAAACTTGAAGTAGTTTACTCCCGGCGCAAGGGCCTGTAGGCCGCAACCCCGCGAGTCTGCTACTTCGAGGTGGGGTCGAGCATTACGCTTATGCCGACTTGGCGGATACCGGCTGCCTTACAGGCTTCGAAAACTCTTGCGACAGCCTGGTAGTTCGTCTCGCGGGAGCCTCGGACGAGAATTCTCTGCTTGGGATTGTCCTTTGCGGAAGCCGCCAAAGCCGCCGACAGTTCCGCCAGCGTCATGCCCTTGCCGCGAAGCATGTACTGTCCATTGGCCTTCACATCGATCACCAGTCGCGGGGAGGTGTCAGGTTTCCTCTTCAGGCCGGCGTCCGGCAGGCGAACCGGCACTTCCCGCTCTCGCATAATATGGCTTGGCCCCATACAGACAATCGTCCCGTCGTTCAGCGCGATCAGCAGGCGTCCGCCGGCGGAGATCATGCCGTCGAAGACCGGTAGCGAATCGAGTTTGTATTCCGCCAGCGTCTTTCCGTCGGCGGGATTCACCGCGTGCAGCATGGCGCCGTGCTTGCCGTCCCAGGCGGCGGCCTGTTTGACCAGTCGGGCTTTCAGCGACGCGTCGTCGGGATTATTCCAGAGGCCTTCTTCGTCGGCAAAGTCGGGCGGTCCGGCGATGAAGAGGACGTTTTTGGTGAGGACCATCGCCCTGGCCATCAGGCCCGCGTCGTCGCGTCGCCAGTGGAACTTGACGGCAGAAAGCTGTTTGGGCGTGTATCGCTTGCGGGCCTTCCAGTTGGCCTTGTCGGCCTCGTGCCGCTGGCGGCCATCGGTAGCCTTGGAGGAGATATCTTTGGCAGTCGCCTTTACGCGAGCGGGGCCCTCGGGGTCGGGCTTCTTGTCGGCCGCATACAAGTGGTACTTTATCACGGGCGACTGGGCGAAGTGTTCGGGGCGTCGTGCGAAGCTGTAGACCTTCGAATCGTCGAACGACATTATCCGCCCCGACGGTGCGTACCTCGCCCCGTCGAACCAGACGTGCCACCCGTACACGCCGGTGACGCCCAGCATCCAGTAGGTGCGGTGCATCCACGTGTCATCGAGGAATCCCACCGGGCTGAACAGGTGCGCTCCGGGCCTGCCCTGGTTGGCGACATCCAGGTCCGGGGCGACCCGCGTCCGCTTGCCTTTCAGGTCGAACGGCTGGGAGCGCATGTAGATATGCTCGGCGTCGCCGGTGAGGATATCCGGCAGGGCTGTGGGCATGGTCAAGCCGATCCATCCGCCCTGGAGTTTCTGGAGATTCCTGCCCGATTCGGGATCCTTTTCGTTCATGACAGTCATCGACAGCATCTTCCCGCTTCGAGCGTCGAGGCGATAAAGCCTCATCCCGCCGTCGAGGAACGCCGACCGCCCGGCCACGAAATACGCCTGATTGTCCCGCACCAGAACGCTGCCGCTGACCGGCCAGACCGATTCGAGCTTTCCGTACGACATCAGCATCCGATCGACCGGAGCGGCCAGAAACCGCCAGGCAAGCGCGCCGTCGGCCGCCCGCAGACAATAAACCGACCCGTCTCGCGATCCGAATATCACCGATCCGCCATAGATCGTCGGCGGCGAATCCACGGGCCCGCCCGCGGTGAAGTCCCACAGCTTCTTACCCGTTGCGCCGTCCAGAGCGATAATTGCGTGGGCATCTTTCGCCACGGCGTAAACCCGCCCGCCCGCCGACACCAGCGGGGACAGCCTGCCCATCGGTTTGGTTCGCCAGAGCGTATCGAGCTTCGCCGGAACCTCACAATTAATGTACCCGCTCCGCCGGATGTTCCGCCTGTACGTGGGCCAATCTTCTGATTTGGGATTTGGGATTTGCGATTTGGGATTTGAAACCTTCCCGAACGCGGGACCCTTTACCAGGCGTTTGTCAGCGGTAGGTTCGGTCAGTGGTTTCGCGAGGGCGGGCGCCAGTGCGTTGAAGCCCGACGTCTTGGTCTCCAGCAGGCACGCGCAGGGATGCGGCGGATTGTAAATCAGCCCGTTGGCCGGCAGGATCCCATACACGCATCCGCCGCGGGTCCAGTGATTCACGTCGACTGTCTTTTCGCGCACGTCAGCGAACTCGATGCCCGTGCGGGAGGCGAGGATATATTTGTCGGTGGCTTTGGAGCGGTAGCATCGCGGATGGAACCACGTCATCTTCGGCGGAGTGAAGCTCGATTCGATCTTGCCCGTGCGAAGGTTCTTTCCGACAAACGGCCCGGAGCCCGACCCGCCGGACCACACCAGATCGTTGACGACCAGCACGTCGCCGGGCGAAACATGACCCGACCGCGGATGACGCTTGTCCCGCCACAACTCCTCGCCGTTGGCGCCGTCGAGCGCCACAAGCGACTGACCGATCAGGGAGAAAACTATATCCTTATATACCACCAGCGTGGGCGCCACGGAACTTATCAGCCTGGTCGCGTTGCCCACCGGCTTCGACTCCCAACGCTTCGACCCGTTCTTGCGGTCGAGACAGATGACCTTCTGCCCGTCGCAGAAGTAAACGCCCTTGGCGTCGACCGCCATCGTCAGCAGCGCAACGGGATAGTCCTTCTTCCATAATTGCCTGCCCGTCTTGGTATCGCATGCGGCGATGTACTGCTTGCGGGCGCCGGCGGTCCACTTGCCGATCTCCCGCGCCCGATACGCCTCGTGCCAGACGAACGGGTCCTTCGGCTTGAACACGTCGGCCTTCAGCCCGGCGATCACGTTGGCAAACAGCACGCCGTCGGAGACTATTATCCCTTCGCTGCCGGCGGTGCCCTCGAAATTCAGCAGCGTCTTGCCCGTCGCGGCGTCCAGGGCGACCACCGGCGCCTCGATGCCAAGCGTCACGTACACCCGGTCGCCGATGGCGACAAGCCTCCGCGGCAGCTTGGCAGGACCGGACTTCAGAGGCCACAGATGAGGATGCCACAACGCTATGTCACGCTTCCACAACACAACACCGTTGAACGCGTCGCGCGCGACCAGCCGCCACCTTGGCGGAAGCTGAATCGACGTCAGCGAGCCTTCGTCCATAATGTAAAACATCCGTCCGCCCGCCGAGACCATCGCACTGACGCCGCCCATTTTCTCGTGGGACCGCGTCCACTTGGGCCCGCCGTCCCACTGCAGGCGCCGCGGCGGGGCGATAACCATATCGTGAGCGACGGCGTTATTGGACGGATCGTGCATGTAATGCGTCCACTCGTCGATCTCGGCGGGGCGCGGCTTGACGGTTTTCGTCCAGGCGCCATCCTTCTTTACGCACAGGGTACCGCCGGGGGCGAGCACTCGCATGATTTCGCCAGCCGACACCTTGCCCGCATCGCTGCAGACCACGAGATTCACCATGTTGTCGATGTAGGGCAAGGTCGCCTCGTCCCACCTTCGCACCGAAACGCGACCGTACAACCCAAGCGATTTAATATGCTTCCGGGCGGCCGACACGTTGACGCTGTCAGCGTCCAGACCGTGAACTATGAAATTGTCCCCCGCCCGCAAACCGGCGGTAACCTCGCCGCCGCCGCAACCAAGATGCACCACCAGCCCGCCGCGAACGCCGCTCAAAGCCAACAGCTCACCGGCGACCTTATTCTCAGCCGCCCGACCAACCGAGACAAACCCTGAAACCACAAAACAAGCAATCGCAATATTAAATGAAGTTCTGATATTCATAGCCGCGATTATAACCATTCGGCCGCACAAGACAAAGCCAATCGCTATGGATGATCGGGGACGGTGACTTGTCACAAATGGTTCACACCCTCCCCCACGCCCGCTGGGTGCCGACGGGCCATTTTCGCCGCACAACGCGCCCGTACGACCAACCCATACAACTGGCGCATAAACACTTATCATATATCTACTATCTCCGCTCCATCATAATCCAAAGCACTCCCGTCCGGCCGCCGCGCCAATAATGGGAACCTGCCGCCCAAGAGCGCAAACCGCAAACACCCACTCCATAATCCGCCATAACTACTTTATCAACAGGTGTTTATGGTGACACAATCCGCCCCGGAGCTTCCTCAAAACTTCGTTTGACGCCGTCTGGTATGTCACAGGGCCTTAACATCTGTTGTAGCAGGCGGTTACATGAGTCGCGACGTCGCCAATCTGGATGTACAACCCACAGATAGCCATATCTCTGGGCGGATACTGAAAACCTCAGTTGAAACATTCGGGGCTCTTTTCCTCTTTTGCTGAACTCTTTCGGTTTTCATGCGTCTAAATTTGCAGAGATTCAAGGCGCCACGTTTCGACCTGGTACGGGAGATTACAAATGCGCAAAACACTGATTTTTTTATCGCTGGTTTTGTCCGCCTCGGCCCTGGCGGATGACAAGGCTCCGGAAAAACAGCAACTCGAGCAGTTGCAGGAGAAAGTCGCCAGGCGGGTCGACGCGAAGAGGGCAAAACATGACCAGGCCCTTCAGAAGCTTCTCGATGACCTCGACAGTCCCGATGACAAGGTCCGAGCCCGTGCAACCAGCAACATCCTGGCCAGCAGCGACCGAAGGCTCATCCCGACAATCACGATGCTCCTGTACGACCCGTCGGCTTTCAACCGAAGACACGCCATATTGGCCCTCTACAAACTCAAAGCCACAAATGTCGTCGATAAGATCGCTCCCCTAATGCTGGACCCCGACCCGCGGGTTCAGCATACCGCAGTTGAGTATGGCTGTCACATGGGACACAAAACCAACATGGGCGAAATCGACAGTTTCCTCGATAAGCCGGATTTCAATTCGCAATCCGCGGCCATGCACCTGATCAATACCCTCCCGGACAAAGAGGCCGCACCGATGCTCGCAGCATTCCTCACCCACAAGTCCCACCATCTGCGCAAACGTGCAATAATGGGGTTGATTACATTCAAACCCGCGCTGGTCCAGCCTTACGCTCTGCAGATCATCAAAATGGCCGGCGACTCCGACACCTGGGTCCGGCGTGAAGTCGGCCGGGCCGAGACAAAGCTGCTGACCATGCTGAAAGCAGATGAAATAAGAACCCTGAGCACGCACAAATCATCCAACGTCAAGGCCACTGCATTTCGCATGCTGGTCAAGAAGGGTGTTGATGTCCTGGCGGAAATGACCGCCAATTTGGCGTCTAAGGACCCGGCCCTCCGCCTTGAAGCTGTCAAATACTTCGGCTCGAAAGGCAAGGGGCCCGAAGAGATCATCGTCAAGCTTCTCGATGACACCGACAGCAAAGTAAGAGGCTACGCCCTCTATGCCATGAAGACCTTACGCTACGACTCCGCGGCGCCCATATTGAGGAAGATTGCTGCCGAAGGCAGTCGATACGATCGCAAATGTGCAGCCGCCGCTCTGCTGGCCATGAATAAAAGGATCCGCCCGCGAAAGGCACCGCCCAAGGTAACCGGTCCGGTTTTCCAGGCCGCGGCGAAACTGGCCGCCGGAAAGGCGGAAAACTGGAAGAAGCTGCTCGATAAGACCGATGCAATGGTCAAGGGCCTGTCGAAGCTGGAGGGCTTTCCATGCGACACGAGTAAACTCCTCAGCCGCGATGCCGCCGCAAAACTTCCGATTACCAAAAAGGCTGCAGGCCGACTCTCCGGCGCGCGTTATGTCGGCAAGGATTCGCCCACCCGCACCAATGGGGCATTTATGGTGGTTCACGGCAACCTGGAGATCAAGCGCGTAATCATCAAGAGCATCATCATCGTCACCGGCGATTTCTACGTGCATGACGGGTATATCTACGATTCGATTGTCCTGGTTCAGGGCAAGGTTATCAGTAATGCATATCTGCGCAATTCCATCGTGGTAGCCGGCAGCGATCAGTTGATGGCCGTTGATGACGGTTATGTTTATGGTTCGATCGCGGCGGCCGGTGAAATCGTCTGTGACGGTTACTACAAGGACTCGCTCCTCTCGGGAACGGTCAGGAGTTCCAGTCGCGAAGAAACGGACTTGCGTAACTCCAGCATCATTGACGCCAAGCTGATCTACAAGTACCTGCGCGGGAAGTGAGGCAGTCGAGCGAAGCGGCGACGACGACAGCGACGGCGTTTTCTACCACGGCTTGCCCTGAGCGAGCGGAGCGAGTCAAAGGGATAGCACGGAAGGTAAACGACAACGAATTGCTATGCCGCAAGCGGTCGGACTCCTGAACATTCTCGATCACCCGTCCACCGCTTGCGGCATAGCAGTATCAGTCAATGCAGAAGCGACCGCTGGAGCAAAGGGAGCAAACGAAACGCGTCGAAGGGCTCATAAGCCTTACCCCAAAAGGAAGATAGGCATGCCAGAAAAATTCTCACACCCTCCGCCGCCGTTCACTGACAATTGATAACTGATTTTAGCTTTGTCCCATCTGAACGTCGCGGAATTCACAAAACGCCGCCCCGGACAAGATCTCAAGGCCCGGCTGAAACAAAAGATAAAATGACCCGTTTTACACTGAATCTTGTCCTTGACTGAGACCGGATTGGCGGGCATATTGTCTCTGACAGGCCCGGGGGCGGTCCCCGAGCCTCCACGCACGCGCGGAATCAAATTTCCAGTTTTTTCAAATTTTCTGTCAGCGATCGAGGAGAAAGCATTATGAAGACAATGGTAATCACCCTGGCGGCAGTTCTTGTCCTTGTCCTGATCCTGGCGCATGGGAGCGCTCCGGCAGAAGAGATTCGCACCGTTTCACCTGATAAAAAGGTGGTCTTTACAGTCGTGCATGGCGATGGCGGTCTTACCTGCCGACTTTCCGCTGACGGGAAGGAAGTCATCAAGAGCATTCCTGTCGCAATCACTATCGACGGGACCGAGTATCCGGGAAAGACCGCGATCGGCGGCTCTGAGCAACGGAGCATCGACAGGGAAATCATCCCGACAATCCCCACCATAACAGACAAAATCCGCGAATCCTGCAACGAGACGCTTATCCAATTCAAGGGGCCGGCGGCATTGCGAATCCGGGCCTGCAACGACGGGGCCGCCTTCAGGTGGGAAAGCCAAATCAAAAAGGACCAGGTGACGGTCAACAGCGAGAAGCTCGCCTTCACGTTCGCCGGCGACTACGACCTGTATTGGCCCGAACCCAACGGGAAAGGCTTCATCTCTCACCAGGAAAACGGATTCACGCGCCAACCCGTTTCCAAGGTTCCAGCCGGCAGGTCCGCTTGCGTTCCCCTGCTGGTCGATCCGGGCGGAAAGCGAAAACTCATCATTACGGACGTCAACGTGGAGGGATACCCGGGCCTGTGGGTCAAGGGCGGCCGGGGGGCGAGTATCGAGAGCGTATTTCCCCACTATCCCGCAAAGACTCAGCTCAAGGGCGACCGGACCCTTGCCGTTTCCCAATACAGCGGCTTCCTGGCCAGGACAAAGGGGACCCGCAGCTATCCCTGGCGGGCCTTCGTGCTTGCCGATGGCGCCGGCCTGCTGACATCGACCATGCTTTACACGCTGGCCGATCCCTGCCGCCTGAAAGACACCTCGTGGATAAAGCCCGGTAAGGTCTCGTGGGACTGGTGGAACGCCTGGAACATCACAGACGTCCCGTTCAAAGCCGGGATAAACCAGGACACCTACAAGAACTACATCGACTTCGCGTCGGCCAACAAGCTGCAGTACGTAATACTGGACGAAGGCTGGAGCGTCAGGGGCCCCGATAACCTGCTGAAAGTCATTGACGCACTCGATATCCCAAAGCTCGTCAAGTACGCCGATTCCAAGAACGTCGGCGTCATACTCTGGATGACGTCCGTCGCGCTGGAGCGCCGCTTCAAGGAGGCGTTCGAGCAGTTCTCCAGGTGGGGGATCAAGGGATGCAAGGTCGATTTCATGCAGCGCGACGACCAGGTAATGATGGATTTCTGCGCGCGGGTGGCCTCTGAAGCCGCAAAACACAAGCTGATCGTCGATTTCCACGGCGGATCGAAACCCACCGGTCTGCAGCGAACTTATCCAAATGTCCTGACGCAGGAGTCCGTGCTCGGTCTCGAACAGAGCAAGTGGAGCAAGAAGGCCTCTCCCGACATGGCCGTCCTGCTGCCCTTTATCCGCATGGCCGTCGGGCCGATGGACTATACGCCCGGTGCGATGGACAATTTCGCGGACGCGAAGTTTCGCAAGGCCTTCAAGAACCCCGCGAGCCTCGGCACGCGCTGCCACCAGCTTGCGATGTACGTGGTCTTTTTGAGTCCGCTGCAGATGCTCGCCGACACGCCGACAAAGTACCGCAAGAATCCCGAGTCCATGGTGTTCCTGCAGGCGGTCCCCACGACCTGGGACCAGACCGTCGTGCTGCATGCCGAAGTCGGAAAGGCCGCCGCCCTCGCCCGCCGCAGCGGAAAGAAATGGTTTATCGGCGCCTTGACTGATTGGACGCCGCGCGAACTGACGTTCAAGCTCGACTTCCTCAGCCGGGGAAAACACACTCTTCGCTACTGGTCCGACGGGCCGAAAGCGTCTGAAGACGCCACCGACACAGCCATCGGAACTTCGACCGTGACCGCCGGATCGGAACTGAAAATCAAACTCGCCCCCGGCGGCGGATACGCCGCAATCATCGAGTAACGCCCGCCGTCCGCCTCCCGCCGTTCACTTGGAAATTGGATTTGGACATTGTCCGGTTTAGCCATTTAATGCAGCCTCACATAGCGCAGACAGAAGGGCTTTCGATACATCGTTCAATTCTCGTGACCGATAGGAGTTGAATTTAAGACGATTTGCCACAAAACCTGGTTCAGGCCCGAAGGGCCGCTCAGATATTAGCCGGGTCCGGGAGGGCCCGGTATATGTGTCAAAATATCCCAGAGCCCCGAGGGGGCGACAGAGGTGTTGGTCTGCGAATGTGCGTTTCTGTCGCCCCGTCGGGGCTCTGTTTCTTATAGAGACCACAATTCCGGGCCCTCCCGGGCCCGGCTACAATCGCAGAGGCCCTTCGGGCCTGAAACAAACGCCGTTTGCCCGCGACGTTATGCGAGGCGGCGTAAAATGGCTAAACTGGACCGTGCTGGATATCTTGAGACGACGACTTGTCAGGACGACTTATCAGGACGAAGTTTCAACGAAGACCGAAGCCGATAGGCGAAGACCGAAGCTGTAAGCGAAGACGCTTGGATATTGACATCGCCGTCCCCTCGTCGCCGTGTCTACTTTCCGCTTTCTACAACTCCACCATCTCGCTTGTCCTACGCTTACCGGAGTAGGGCAAAACGCCGGATGTCCGTGCGTAAACTTAATATTTAGCCTGCCGTCGCCACGACAAAGCCACAAGCGGAGACGGGACCCCGACTACGCGACCCAAACTGCGAAGCCGCAAGTGGACGGATTGATCCGTTCGCCAACCACCACCCGTATGCGGTCATAATCAGATGATGCCCAATTACAATTAGCCCGCATTTCTCACCAGTCTTGAATTTGGCGGGTTGAATGCGGCAAATTAGCCCGGAACGTCAGTTGTGCGTCAGGGAGGCCAGATCACCGGTTCCCGGCGCAAAAACCCCCCTTACCCCCACGGGCTTGATCCG
>JADHXQ010000073.1 GCA_016782885.1 Phycisphaerae bacterium
CTCATCGTGCCCAGCAGCGGATACAGGAATCCGGCGCCCGCCGACGCCCGGACCTCCGCGACGGGAACCGTAAAACCGCCCGGAACGCCCTTGAGCTTCGGATCGTGACTCAGCGAAAGGTGCGTCTTGGCCATGCATATCGGCAGAGAGCTGAGACCGGCCTTTTCGTATGAAGCTATCTGGCGCTCCGCCAGTTCGCTGTAAGTGACGTCCTTGGCGTTGTATACCTTTTGGGCAATAGTGAGGATCTTGTCCTTGATCGACATTTCGTCGGGATACAGCAGCTTGAAGTCCGACGGCTTCTCGCAGGCGGCGACAACGGCTTCAGCCAGGTCGCGGGCGCCTTCGCCTCCGTGGGTGTAATGGTCGCTGACAACCGCGTCTTCGCCGCCGGCGGCGTTGACCTTATCCCGGACAAACGCGACTTCGGCGTCGGTGTCGGCGGGGAAACGATTGACCGCGACCACGACCGGAACGCCAAACTGCTTGGCTATCTCGATGTGCCGCGTGAGATTGCAGATGCCCGCTTCCAGGAGCGGAATGTTTTCTT
This sequence comes from Phycisphaerae bacterium, assembly GCA_016782885.1. Classification (GTDB taxonomy): domain Bacteria; phylum Planctomycetota; class Phycisphaerae; order SM23-33; family SM23-33; genus BS750m-G57. Next base: position 551 of record JADHXQ010000073.1, read on the forward strand.
CGGTGTATTCGCTGGCCAGAGGCTTGCCCGGGGTTACCTTCGGTCCGCCGCCGTGCATCTTCAACGCCCGGATGGTTGCGACCATTACGACGCAGTCGGGCTTGAGCCCGGAGATGCGGCACTTGACGTTAAAGAACTTCTCCATTCCGATATCAGCGCCGAAGCCCGATTCGGTGACCACGTAGTCGGCGAGTTTCAGTGCGATCCTGTCAGCCACTATCGAACTGTTACCGTGGGCGATGTTGGCGAACGGTCCGGCATGGACGAACGATGGTTGCCCTTCGATGGTCTGCATGAGATTGGGCTTGATGGCGTCTTTCATGAGCACCGTCATGGCGCCGGCGCATCCGATGTCTTCCGCCGTCACCGGCTCGCCGTCTTTATTCATCGCCACGATGATTCGCCCGAACCGCCGGCGCATGTCTTTCAGGTCGGTGGCAAGGGCGAGTATCGCCATTACTTCCGACGCCACGGCGATATCAAAGCCCGTGGACCGCTTGGGTCCGTCAAGCCAACTGTCGCTCGTGCCGGTATCGATGAACCGCAACGTCGCGTCGCAGATATCCACAACGCGGCGCCAAGTGATCGTTTCGGGATCGATATTCAGGCGCGGAAGGCCGATAGCCGCCCATTTCTCGTCATCGCTGTGTTCCTCATGCCGCACCCGCGAATCGATGGCGGCCGCCAGAAGGTTGTTGGCGATACTGACGGCGTGAATGTCGCCGGTGAGGTGCAGGTTGAACTCCTCCATCGGGATCACCTGGCTGTAACCGCCGCCCGCCGCTCCGCCCTTGATCCCGAACGTCGGGCCCATTGACGGCTGGCGGATGCACAGGAAGAGATTCTTCCCAATCAGCCCCAGCGCCTGCGCCAGGCCGACGGCCGTGGTGGTCTTGCCTTCGCCCAGCGGCGTGGGCGTGATAGCCGTCACGTCGATGTACTTTCCATCAGGCCTGCCGGCCAGTCGGTCGAGTATATCGAGTTTCACCTTGGCTTTGACGCCGCCGTAGGGTTCGAGTTCATCGGGCAGGATGCCTGCCTGCTCGGCGATCTCGGATATGGGAAGGGGTTTACACGCTCTGGAGATATCGATGTCTGACGGAACTTTCTTACTCATGGTTACCTCTTGATATTTAAAGGACCTGAAGAAATTCACCCGCGGCAACACACCGCGGTAGTCACGATAGTGCTGGTAATCTAAACAGTTCAAATCGAAATGTCCACTATTTGAATCGGGAACGGCGGAATTTGTGAGCAGTAGAGCAGTCTCACTCTTCAAAGCGACAGCCTATCCAAGGACAAGGCAGGCGACCCGTCCTGCGGACTTCGGTCTTCGCTTTCACAACCTGTTGCAGCTACGATCCGACAAGTCGTCGCGGATGGACAACAGCAACCCTTAAAAGACAAAATAAGGATTCCTGGCAACCGGCTGACCAATAATCAAGTAAACTGTCCGCGGAATTGGGTGGAAGTCTGCGGTCAGTTCAGACTCACCTTAGTTCTTGGGTGCCGCATTATGCAGTGGTCGCGAGGTCTCTACCGCTGTGACATTCTCCGGGTCGACAAATTTTTTGGGCGGCCAGACAATCTCTCCGCGTTTCTGGGCGTCAACAACAGCCGCATCGTCGCTTATCCAGCATATTTCGTTTGCGTTCAGGTCCAACCACAAGGTGATTCTCCGCAGTTCGTCGGCAGAGAGCCGAACATCCTTGTGGTACTTCTTGTTAAGGGACTCCATAAATCCGGACGCCTGGGCGCCGAACCGCCCCGGTGTGGTGCGTGAACCGCCTATTCCCAGGCAGTGCAGGCACTGGTCCCCTCCCCTGAATTGAAAGTGCGTACCGTGCAATGTGAACAGCAGATCGGGCCTGGCAAGTGAAGCATAGGACATGTCGGGGGCTTTCTTGTCCTTGTGCTTCTTGTGGCAGGCAACACATTTCTTGTCAAAGACAGGCCGCTTCACGAGTCGCTGGAAATTGAAGGGCACGGCGCCGCTTTTTACTTCCGGCAGGATCTTTGACGGTTCCCTGCGCAACGCCAGAGGCCGGGTGGTGCCGGCGGGAGCTTTCCATTTGTCCTCATGACACCCGACGCATCTCATCTGTTCACCGGGATGCACGTAGGTGACAGTCCTCATGGATTGAACGGCGAACCCCCTTTCGTCCAGCAGTTGAAAGTAAATGGGCTTTCCTACCGGCGCCTCGCAGAAAACGCTACCGTCCGACTCGACCGGAACTATGCCTAATGGTATGCGCCCTACGGATTCATCGGCGTAACTGATTAGCTTTGTTTTCGCCCTGTTGATTCTGGTCAGCAGTTGGGGAATGACCTGGACTATCCGCATCGATTTCGCCTTCACTCCCTTGGGCAGGGGCATGTCGCCTTCATAAACGTTCATGATGCTGATGGTGGCCCGGCGGTGATCCGGAAGGGAAGATCGCTTGCCATCCCACGTCTTGACGGGAAGAACCGGCGGTTTTGTCCTGGGACGCAGGGGAAAAGGGTCCCTCACTAAAAAATCGCCCCTCGGATTGTAAATCACTTCCCGATTACCGTACCGATCCAGCAGGTAAAGGCCCGTCTTGAAATTGCACAAATAGAAATCTTCGCTCAGCGGCCAGGGCGTACCGTATACACGCGCGGCGCCGCGCTCCACTTCCGGGAAAGGATAAAGGGGCGTTATCCTCTTAACCTGGGACATCTTTCCGTCATCGGGAACATTAGTATCGACCAGGACCAGACTGCCGGAGAAACCCATGTGGTGTCCGACGGCCGCCGCGGTATACTTTGAGACGGTGGCGGGAATGGCGCGGTAGGAGATTTCAACATCGGGCCTCAGGTATCGGCCGCGCAGCAGGCGTTCGTCTTTCTGACCGTATTGACTGGGCTTTACGCCCTCGGGCATGGCCGACAAGGGAAGCGGATAGTTTCCGTGGTAGCTGCGCGGGTCGGTCCCGTCGGGGTAGCACTGCCAATGATGATGGGCGGTGCTCCAGTCGCGGTCCAGGTAATCCCATCGCGTATAGACGATCATGCCCCGATTGTTGACGCTGGGCTGCCACTCGTTGGTTTCATGGTAGCTCAGCGTAATGATATCCGAACCGTCGGCTTCCATTGAATGAAGCGTATAGGTAAGGGACTGCCTCAGCAGCAGACACCTGCCAATTCCACCGACCCGGGTGGACACAAAGACTATCCGCCCGGAGGGCAATAAACACGGGTCAAAATCATCCTCGGCGCCGTCGGTGAGTTGATCGAGTTTCTTCGAGGTCAAATCGTACTTGAAGATGTGCCACACATCATTATCTGTCGTCGCGGAGAACAGAATCTGTTTGGCGTCATAATCGAGTTCCAGACCCGCGAATTTCTGGGTGAGTTTTTTCCCCTTCCATGCACCCGAAGACACAGGCGCGTCGGTCAGCAGTCTTCCAACAGTTGGCTTGGATTTAAGATCTGACACGACAATGGGGCCCCCGCCGCCCTTGTACCCAAACGGCCTGCCGCCTTCCACGATCCGGCGTCTGACGAGGGGTTCCAGCATGCAGATGACGCTGTCGAAATTCATGAGGGGGTTGGCGAAGGCAACTTCTCGGCGAAGAGCGCAGAGATGGTTATAAAGCTCTCTGCGGGCTTCGGTGTTCGAAATCTCTACCGCCTCAGCCCTGGCCGCAAGCGTGCTGAACCTCTTTTCAAATGAACCGACCACGGCGGCAGAGAGCTTTCGGTCCCGCTTGAAGTACCGTATTAGCGCGTTTGTCCTTCGCAGCACAATGCCGAGAGGGTCCTTATCGCCCGTGAGAATCAGCGCCTGGGTGTCGAAGGCTTCAGCTTTAAGGCGACCGCCGGTCACCCCTTTGCCTATTTGAGCGGTCAACTCCTCCCATTCCCGGTCCCTCGCCGCCGTATTTTGAGCATGTTGATCGACGAGCCTGTGGGCGCTGTCGGCGCCAGATACCGCATTTTTCGACTGTGTGTTCTCTCCAACCGCAGGAGACCCGACGCACAGGGCCAACGCACAGACCAGCAAAAGATGTTTCACGTTCAGTTCCCTTCAAAGCAACAGTTGCCCTTGCTTTCCGTGCCAATAGCAACGTAAAACGCAAGGCTTGGTCCGGCGCTACTCTCACAGTGACTGAAGGCTACGGATATCTCGTGACTTCAGCGCTCATACATCAAGTACTACAACGCATATCGGTAACCGTTCACGGGCCTGGGAGCCATTCCGGGGCAGCTTTCCCTGAACGATATGTTGCAGTCTCGCCAAAACTGTTTGTGTTGTCAAGAATTCCAAGAGACCACAGACTGGCCCTGCACCAACCGACGGTAAAACCGCGCGGATTATCATTCTTGGGGGCAAAAAGGGGTCCCGTCTTCGCCAGCGGCTACTACGCGGCAGGCCGTTGTCTCAAGACAGCAATAGCTTGCTTGCCCTGAGCGTGTCGACGGGCCGCCCTTCCGGAATTTATCGTCCGGTTATTGATGTGGACAACATCTCTCCAGAACAGATATAATGACGCCGGTAAGAAAAGAATCATTTATCGCTGACACGGGAGAGACATCATGAAGCGAATAACACTGTTGGGTCTGGTTGCAATCTTACTGACGTCCGTCGGCGGATGCATCACGCGTGCGGCAAAGGAAGCTATCCTCTCGCCAAAAGGTTTTTCTGTTCCCGTTCCAACGAAACTAGCCGCCGCGCAGCGGAACAGCTATTCGAAAGTACAGATCGAGAACTTCACCAACACCGGGATCGCCACCATGCCCGCGGACATGAACCAGATCCTGCAAACCACCCTGGCTGGGCAGATCGCAACCCTGAAGCCCAAGAACGCCATTCTGACCCCCAGTCCCGCACGGGTCCTGCTGGTTCGCGGGCAATACGTCTACTACGAAGAGGCCGGTGGTATTCTCGATCAGGCGTTCGGCCCGTTTGAAGAAATCATCGCACTGGTCGAACTGGTCGACCAGTCTTCAAAGAAGGTTGTGGCGAAGGGATACTGTGTCGGCAGGACCGGAACCACGAGGCTTCAGGGCCCAAAACGCAAGGCCGAAGGCCTGGCCAAGGCCATCATAGATTTCATCCGAAAGAGTTGCAAGATGCCGCCTCAGCCCCCGGAGTAAGCAGTGAGCAGTGACGGCGAACGACGAACGACGCGCGAAACCGCAAGCGGTTCTCCCTGACCTGACCGCTTGCGGTTTCGCGCGTCGTTGACGTTACTGCTCACTGCTCACTGCTTACTGCTTACTGACGTACAGGGGGCTAGTGCTCCACGGGTGAGCCTAGTATTTGCGTTATAATACCGACCTTCTCGTTCATCATTTCCGCCGTTTTCGCTTCCAGTGAAAGGCGGAGCAGCGGTTCGGTGTTTGAAGGGCGCACGTTGCACCACCACTGCTCGAATTGGCATGTCACACCGTCCATCCAGTCGACCTCGGCGTCGGGGAAGGCGGCGATAATTTCCTTCATCGCGGCGTCCTTGTCCTCGACTTCGAAGTTGATCTCTCCGGTGTGGCTGTAGCGATTTAACGGTTTGACGAGTTCGCTCAACGTAGAATCCTGTGTGGCGAGAATACTCGCCACGGTGGCCAGGACAATCGCGGCGCTATCGCAATTGTAATTATCGCGGAAGTAGAAGTGCCCGCTCAGTTCGCCCCCGAATACACCGTTTGAGTCGGCCAGCGCCTTCTTCATGAACGAATGCCCAACCCGCTCTCGTCGCGGTATGCCTCCGGCGGCGCGAATTTCCTCACTGACAACCCGCGACGAACGCAGGTCGTAAATCACGGCCGCACCGGAATTATCAGCCAGGAAATGTCGCGAAAGGAGTGCCGTCATCAGGTCGCAGCGTATGGTATTACCGGTATCGTCGACAAAAACACACCGGTCCGCGTCACCGTCGAGGCAGACGCCGAAATCCGCACCATGCTTGATGACCGCATCTTTGGCCTGTTGCAGATTGGTATCCATGAGCGGATTGGGCGAAGTGACGGACTCCTCACCAAGCTCGAAGTTCAGCGCCACGATGTCCAGTTCGGTCCCGTCAAACACCTTTGAAACCATAACGCCGCCCATTCCGTTCAGGGCGTCTATTACGACTTTCAGGGGTCGAGGCATGTGTAGAAAACCATGGACGTGCTTGCGATATTCGTCCCACAAGTCGATTTCCTGGTAGGCTGCAATCGAAGCGCTGACCGGCATGCGTCCGAGCGTCGAGATGATGTGCTTTATCTCTTCCAATCCGGCATTCTTGCTCAGCGGGCGAGCCTTCTGCCCGCATATTTTGAAACCGTTGTACTCCATCGGATTGTGCGAGGCGGTAATCTGCACGCCTCCGCATGCCCCGAGATGATTCACCGCAAAATAGAGCATCGGCGTGTCAATCATTCCGAGGTCCACGCAGGTGGTCCCCGTGGCGGTGACACCTTCGACGAGGGCCTCGGAAAGAAATTTACTGTGCGGACGCATATCGCGACCGATCACCAGGCGGTTCGTGGCGGACTGGCCTCGGTCGTAACCGCTCAGGAGGCTGCGCAGAAACTGCGCCGATGCATGACCGACCTTCCATGCCAAATCCTCGTCTATCCCGTTTCCGTATACACCGCGAATATCGTATGCCTTGAAGACATCATCGAAGCTTGCCATGCGCAGAACCTTTCCAATTCAACACCAATTTTCGATTATTTGTCAAACCAGAGGGAAATGCAAACTGTAAAGACAAAAAGCTCCAAGTCGTGCGGGCGATTGTCGCAGCCGTCACCGACAGGTGCAAACCGCCGCGCGCCGACAGCGGGCTTACGATGACTTGCGGACAATGCCTTTGGCTGGTTTGTGCAGATTCAACTGCTTCAGTTTGAGCAGCATCAGGGCCGTATTCAACTGCAGGTCGGCGTGAAGCTGCTCCTGGAGTTCGGAAGTAAGCTGGGCGGGTTCAATCTCCTGCAGGATATCGGTGTTGTAGCGAAGGTCCAGCCAATATCGAATCTGCCTGGGAGTGAAGGGCACTTTGATGTCGGGAGTTACTCCCCAGACTTTCGCGCCCGGTTTGCGATGCAGAAGGCGCTTGGATGGCAGGTAGTAGTAAGCGGTTGTAAGTTTCATTTGGGCCACAGGCCTCTGTGCCAGCGGATCCCAGCGCAGCGAGTAGACCTTCTGGACACTGCCCTTTCCGTAAGTTCGCCGCCCGAGAATCACGCACCTGTGCAAATCCTGCAAGGCGCCCGATACGATCTCCGAAGCCGAAGCACTCTGGGCGTTCACGAGGACGGCCAGTTCACCGCTCTCGAATTGCCCCTTTCCACTGCCCGTGCTCGAAGCCCGGACGATCTGTTCGGCCGAGTTGACGCCTTTGGTCGAGACGATCGGACCCTCGCTCAGGAATTCATCGGCGATTCGGATGGCCGAATCCAGCCTGCCGCCGGGATTGAACCGCAGATCCAAAACGATCAACGAGGCCCCGGCCTCTTTCAGCGAAGCCAGAACGCCCTTGATGTCCGAAGCGGTCTTATCGGCGAACTGGGTCACGCGGATGTAGCCCACACCGGCTTCCTTGTCGAGGAAGTGGTCCCATTTTCCGTCACTGTTCCTCCGCCATCCCTTAACGGTTCTGATCTTGATGGGCTGGCGTATAATGGTGACGTCGAACGGTTTGGGACGCCCGTCACGCTTGATCCTCAGCACAACCTTCGTGCCTCTTTCACCGGTTATCATCTTGACCAGCTTGCTGATGTGGAGATCCTTCGTTTCGCGTCCGTCAACGGCCAGGATATCGTCACCGCGCTTGATCCCCGCCCGGAATGCGGGTGCATCGTCTATTGGCGTTACGACTCGGAGGGGTTCTTTGGGTTCTTTGGTGATCTGGATACCGGCCCCGACGAAGCTGCCCCGAATCTGTTTCTGGAACTCCGAGACATCGTGCGGCCAGATCATCGAGCTGAACTTGTCGAGGCGTTCGAGCATACCGTCGGCGAATTCCACGACAAGCACCGACGTGGGTATCTCGACACTCTTCTCCGAGGCGCGGAGCACCCCGTTAAGGGCCAACTGGAGATCCATCTGCGAAACGCGGTCGCGTGCGGCGATGTCCCGAGCCATGGAATCGAGAGCATTGATGAACTGCTTGCGAAGACCGTCATTTTTGAGCTTCGGGAAGCTGGAGGCGACCTCGGGAGTAAGGGCAAGGACCTTGATGCTTTCCAGGGCGCCGCCGACTACTTTCCGATAGTCTACTCTCGACACGTACCTCGACAGCTTATCGATGGCCTTTTCAACGAGGTTCGCGTCGGCGCCGGCGACCATCTCCTGCCACGTCACTCCGTTTTCTTCGTCGGTAGGTTTGTCGTCGGATTTCTTCTTGGCGTCATCTTCTTTCTTACCGTACATGTTCAGAACCCTGACGTGACGGCGGATGGTCTCGACCTTCTTGCGGAGTTTCTCATCGGCGCGGTCCAGTTCGGACAGGCTCCAGAATGCACTGAGCGACTCGTGCCAGTCCTTTCCGGCCAGCGCATTGTTCCCCTTGACCGTAACCATCTCAACAACCTTGGTATACCATTGCTCCCCGGAAATGTCAGTATTTTCGGGGGCAAGGCTCTTGGCCAGACGGACCTGGGTGATCGCGGTCCGCCATGGCTTGTCGGTGGTCATCGCCTCAATGTCTCCCAGCGCCACGGCCTGGTTGTATTGCAGCGGCCAGAGCGTCTTGACTGCCCGGCTTCGAGCCGCTTTTGAATCCAGCTTCACCTCCCGCCATGCCTTGCGATATAACGCACACTGCTGCCCGAACCTTGCAATCAGTCCGTGGTAGGTTCGGGCAAATTCACTTTGGTTGTCTTTGAGCAGTTCATCGGTGCTCTTGACAGACTTGTTCAGCGCGGCGATATCCCTCAAGGTCTTGTCACGCAGCGACTGGGCATTCTCCGTCGACACGTCAGACAAGTCACTGACGGCCCCACCGCCCTCGTAAGCCGATATCGCCTCGTCAAGCTTCTGGCGCAACTTCTTGCCGAGATCGCCCTTGGCGAAGATATCTGCCGACTTGGAGGCCAACAGGCAGCGCTGCACTCTGGACACAGCCCGATCGTACTCTTCGACCCTGTCCCTATCCATGCGCGACCGAATGGACATGTAGTCGCTCAGCAGCTTTACCGAGGCGGTAAGTGAAGCGTCATCGGCAGCTAACTTGGCAGCATCGCGGAAGCGTTCCAGCGAGCTGTCGAACCGCCCGTTGATAGCCAGCGTCATCGCAATCGCACGCCAGTCGTCTGCGGTGTCCGTAGTGGTAGAGTCTTTAGCGGGCACGGCGGCCAGAAACAATCCAAACGATAATCCCGCGCCGATTATCATTCCAGCCAACAGCCTGTATCGCAACACCGTCTGTCTCACGCGTTTCTCCTAAGCTCGTCAGTCCAGTCATCCCCCTCCAATCACAACCTCCTGCGCAGCAGAGCGCCATTATACAGTATTCAAGGAATCTGTGCGCAACTTTTCCACATCCGCCCGCATGCTTTCAGAAGCAACACTGCTACAGTATACTCCCGAAAACGCCCTTTATATCCAGCTTGTCGCCGGTGGATGCCTGGAGTTCCAGTAGCCTGGCGAAGAGTTTCTTCATAATCGGTTTGCTTTCCGGTTTTCCGGCCAGGTCTACCATCTCGTCGGGGTCTTTTTTCAGGTCGAACAGCAGGACCTTCTTGATCTTGGGATACAGCAGCAGTTTGTGTGAGTCCATAGTCACCATCCGCTGAACAGACAGGTATCCGCCATAGATCGCGTCGTAGCTGCCGGCTCGCTTACCGCGAACGATCGGCATGAGGCTGCGGAACTGCACGTGATCGGGCTTCCTGACGCCGGCCAGTTCCAGCGTCGATGGCATGATGTCCTGGAGGTATACCGGCGTGTCGAATGTCTTGCCCTCTGGTACGCCGGGCCCGTTGACCATCAGCGGTACGCGCACGGAGTGGTCGAACAGGTTCTGCTTTCCGACCAGGCCGTGATGCCCCACCGCCAGCCCGTGGTCGGCGCTGAAGAAGATGTAGGTGTTGTCGGCCTTTCCGGATTTCTTGAGGGCGTCGAGTATCCGCCCGACCTGGGCGTCCATGTGGGTGATGATGGCGTAGTATTCCTGGCGATTGACCTTGATGGAATATTTCGTGCGCGGGAACGGCGCGAGCTTTTCGTCCCGCAGACCCTTACCGCACCCTATGGCGTCCTTGTGGGGATACTCCGGCAGGAAGTTTTTCGGAACCTTGACCTTGTCCAGCGGGTACTTGTCGACGTACTCCTTTGGCGACTGTCGCGGATCGTGCGGTGCGTTGAACGCAAGGTACATGAAGAACGGATCGTCGCTCTTGGAGGCCTGCTTGAGAAACGACACGCCGTGGTCGCCCACGACTTCCGACCAGTGCTTGCCACCGGCCCAGAATCCCCCGAACTTCGTATCGTACGGGCTCCAGGGGTCCTTCTTGCCTTCGATCGGGCGGTTGTAACCTTGTTTGGTCTGCTTGGGCATACCGCCTCGAGGGTCTTTGCATACGTCGAAGGCCTTGTTCGGGTCGGCCTTCACGTGCCACTTGCCGGTCATGTATGTTTTGTAACCGGCTTTTTTCATGTACTCCGACCAGAAGCGTCCAGCCGCTCGTTCTTTCTCCGCCGCCCCGTAAACTTTCTGTGCGTTCCAGAGGAAGCGTCCGGTATTGAGCATGCATCGGCTGGCGATGCAGACGGCGCCGGACCATGAGCCCTGGTTATAGGCATGGGTGAAAGTAACCCCGCCCCTGACGAGCTTGTCGAGGTTGGGCGTCTTGACTTCATCGTAACCCAGCGCGCAGATCGATTCGTAAGTCTGGTCGTCGGCGAAGATGAACAGTATGTTGGGTTTGGACGATTTGTCTGCGGCATTAAGACGCCGCCCGCCACACGCCATCGCCGCCGCGCCGAAGCCGACCGTTCTGAGAAAATCCCGTCGCTTCATCTCTCTTCCTTTCCGGGCATATCACCGTTGGACCAATTGGGCTGTCCCGGAATTATAGTCGCCGCGCCACAAAAGTGAAGTTACATTACCCCCGAAATTATTTGCGCACAAGCTGGGCGGACCGCACGCCAGGTGCGGTCCGCCCGAAAGGTTTTAGCGTATCCTGCTTTATTTACCGGTGCTACTTCCCGGCATATCTCCGCCTTCGCTTCAGGAACAGGGGGATACCCGCGGCCAGCAGGAGCATCGTGGCGGGCTCGGGAACCAGAAGACCCCGTTCCGGGGAAAGGTGGAACGCGGCCCTGACGCTGCCGTTCGGATCTTCGATATAATCCAGCAACTCACTGTATGCTGGTCCCGCGAATTTGAATTCGAGGGACATCTTCGTGTCACGATTAAGCGAAAGGTCCTCTGTAGCCATGCCGTTGTCAAAAAGATAGTCTACCGAGTCCATGAAGCCGACCAAACCGAATTGGTTATCGGCGTCACCTGCTAGATCGGCCGTGAATATATTGTTGCCATTGCGGTCGAAAAGCTCCATTTTCTCGCTGCCCGTGGCCCCGCCGAAATCCAGTTTCATATCGCCGGGTTTGTGGTGCGTTTCATGATGTATTCGATATGATGCGACGTCCGCTTCCGTGAGCCCTGTGGTAGGATCCGTGTTGGGAAGGGGATAATTGTTCTTCCAATCCAAGTTCTGCCAAATCATGTTCTTCGCATAGAGCGGCGCCTCGACGTACAGGAAGAAATAACCGTTGTCATTCCCATAGCGAATTGTCGTCTTGGGCTGATTGTCATAGATGCTCTCGTCGGTCTTGTGTCCGTTGAACCACTCGATCTCCTTGGAATTGCTGTATGTGTCTGAGGGGCCGTAAACACCATCGAGAACAATCCCGGCTGATGCAGATCCTGACATGAATAGCAGCGCCAACAGCACAATTATCCCCAAAACGGTCGCGTTTCTATTGATAACACTGGTCATAGATTTTCCTCCTCCTCGTCCTCCAGGGACGTAGAAGTACCCGACCGGGCCGGTGACGCCCTGCCGCAGCAAACCCTCTGATACCAAACCCGTGGTTCGATCATCAGTCACCGAATGGAACATAAGATTCAAATTGAACGCGGGCAAATGCGATTGAGATTCTGATGAGAAATGCGATCGCCTTGCTTCCGATCGGCTTTTAGGCGAGAATACTGCAGCTTGGAGCACCCCCCAGGAGCAGGATCGAATGATTATTAAGCGAAGAGCGAGAATATCTCATGCAGCAGCGTTTGTCGCGGTGGCGGCCTGCCTGGCGGCGGGCTGCGCACAACTGCCCGATAATCCGGTCGGCTCGCGGTCATCCAAGCCTGCAATCGATCCGCATGATGCGCACTCGCGGCACACCGCGCTCGACGATCTCGCACGCATGCGAAACCTCACCGCCAAGGCCACAAAACTCCTCGACAGCGGAAAAGCCACGTCGATGGAGATACTCTCCAAACAGCTCAACAGGAAACAATGCAAGCTGTCGCTTCCGACGCGCCTTACGAAACAACTGACTCGCAGTGAGATATACCGCAAGAACCTCGACAGCGTCCTGATCGTCGCCAGGATTTACAAATGCAGCAAATGCACCAAGTGGCATGCCGGCGCCGCAAGCGGGTTCGCGCTGACGTCATCCGGCGCCATCGCCACCAACTACCATCTTTTCGAGAGCAAGAACAAGCAGGCCCTCGTCGCCATGACCAGCGACGGAAAGACCTATGCGGTCAAGGAAGTACTCGCCGCCGGCAAGACTGACGACGCGGTCATTCTCCAACTGGACATGGGCGCCGCGAAACTCAAACCGCTGGCCCTGGCGCCCGACGCGCCGGTAGGCACGGAAGTGGCCGTCATCAGCCACCCGAACCATCGATTCTACAGCCTCACCGAAGGCGTGGTTTCGCGTTACAGCAGACAGCGCACCAAGCGGGGGACGACTGATATGATGACCATCACCGCCGACTTCGCCAAAGGCTCCAGCGGCGCCCCCGTTTTCGACGATCGCGGGAACGTCGCTGCAATGGTCGCCAGCACCTCTTCGGTCTACTACACGCAGACCAGGGACGCGCAGAAGAACCTGCAGATGGTCTTCAAGCAATGCGTGCCCGCGGCGAGCATACTGAAACTCATCGCCGGCGCCGGCGGACGCCGCTGACGATCACGCCTTTGCATTGGACGTGGGATTTGTGTATCTTCCGGGACTGCTAGAGGCAAGGCGATGAGTATACTCTGGGAATTCCTGAAGAATCCGAAACGGACCGGGGCGATCGCGACCAGTTCGCGCAGGCTGGCGAGGATGATCTGCTCGGAGATCGGAGTTGATTCGGCGTCCGTTATCGTGGAATACGGTGCGGGTACGGGCGTTTTCACCGAAGAGATACTCCGCGTGAAGAAGCCCGACGCCTGTTTTTTCGCCATCGAGCACAGCCCCAGGCTGGCGAGGAACTTCCGCAGCAAGTTCCCCGACACCCGCCTGTTTGAAGATTCCGCCGAGAACGTCGCCGAGATGCTCGCCGAGGTCGGGCAGGAGCAGATCGACTCGATAGTCTGCGGATTGCCCTGGGCTGCGTTTGATGAACCGCTGCAGGACAGCCTGCTGAATGCGACGCTGAGTTCGCTCCGACCGGGCGGGAAGTTCGCGACGTTCGCCTACCTCCAGGGCCTGCTCCTGCCGGCGGGCAAGCGGTTCAAAAAGAAGCTCGCCCAATCGTTTTCGACAGTGGAAAAGTCGCCGACGGTCTGGCGAAACATACCGCCGGCGTTCGTGTACCGCTGCACGAAATAGCTGATCGTTTGTCATTTCTTTGCTCGAAGGCAGACGACGGACCCGTCTATTGTGGAGACAAAGACGCCCGCGTCGGTCATGGCCATACCGTCCAGCACCGCCCCGGCGGGGAGTTCGCATGCGGATATTTTCGAGCCGTCTTCACGCGAAGCAACCCAGAAAGCGCCCGGTCCGTGACGCTCGGCGCTTTCGGCGGGCGACTTTCCGCCCGCGACCAACACCGCGTCGCGGGTAAGCATGACCGACCGGGCGACGAAGGGCAGTTGGGCGGTCCACTTGATCCGGCGTTTCTTCGTCGCCGTGGCGGGGTCCATGATCTCGGCGAACAGTTTGTAGTCCTTCGTCATGTCCGCTCGCACGTGCCCGCCGCCCATTCGGTAGGCCATTCGCCCGTACCCGTAGATCAGCTTACCGCCGTCAAAGCTCAGCAGGCGCCCCGCCGGCGAGGCGTTTCCGACATCCGGCCAGTGCGTGTAACCGCCTCCTATCGCCGCGGCGTAGACCCAGTACGTCCTGTGCCACCACGTGTCATCCAGGAACCCGCGCGGGGCGAAGAGGTGCGCCGCGTCCTTGACCGGGCGGAGATTCCTGTCGACCCCCATTCCGCGCATCCATATTGCTCCATTCTGCAATGAGAGGATGTCCGGAAGCACTCGTCGCCGGATTTTATCGGCTTGGCCGCGGCCGCCGCCAGTGAATACATCAGTTTTGTCAAGCACCTTTCCGGTCTTCACATCCAGTGCGTAAAGGCGTATTCCGCCGTCGCTGAACGAGCATCTCCCGGCGGCGAAATAAACTTTTCCCGAATCGACCAGCACCGATCCATGCACCGGCCAGACCGATTCGATCTGTCCGTAAGAGAATATTCGCCTGTCCCGTGACGACACTCCGAATCGCCAGACCAGCGCCCCATTTGAAGTTCGCAAACAGTAAACCGCTCCGTTTCGCGTTCCGAACAGACACAGTCCGCCGGAGATTGTCGGCGGCGAGTCGATCCGCCCGTCAGCGGTGAACGTCCATATCCGCTTTCCGTTCGCCGCCGACAGGGCGCAGAGGTTGTGGCGATCGGTTTGCGCCACAAACACCATCCCGCCGGTCGACACCGGGGCGGTTACCGGGGCGCCGAGCTTCGTTGTCCACGCGACGCCTGGTTCGCTCGGAGCGGTAAGGTCCTGGCAACCGCTTCGGCGGGCGTCTCGGCGATATGTCGGCCACTGGTTCCTCGCCGGAGCCGATTTGAGATCCGAAACTTCGGTAAACGCCGAGCCCTTCTCAAGCGGCAGCGGGCCTATCTGTGCGCTGGACCGCGGGCTCAGGGCGTTGAGTCCGGCCAGGAGCGACTCGGGGCTGCACGCACACGAATGTTGCGGGGTGTAGATAAGCCCGTTTGCGGGCATCACGCCGTATTGGCACCCGCCGCGCGCCCAGGCGACGTTCCTGTCGGTCCCTCCCTTTGGGTCCACGAACTGCATTCCTCCGCGCCCCATGATAATCCACCGCACCGTAGCCTTGTTCCTGTAGCATCGATGGTGCCCCCATCCTTTCTGTGGGGCAATCGTGGCGGTTACCTTTCCGGTCTTCAGGTCGCGTCCCTGCGTAAAGCCCGGGTCGAGGCCTCGCCGGACGGCTCCGGTCCAGACCGCTCCGTCGATTACAAACACGTCCTGCGGGACGTTGTAGTTCTCGAAGTAGGGCGCCCGCCAGAGATTCTTGCCGCTGTCGAGGGCGAATGCGAACATCTGGGCTTTCTGCACTATCTCCGAGCCGCCGCTGGAGATTATCCACTTGCTGCCTTTGTCGGGAGGGGATTTGTCGGCGTTGTCCTTTACCGCCCGGTCGATTGTCAGCACGACGCCGTCATGGATCACCAGGGTGGGCGTTGACCAGGCGAAACGACTTTTTGCCACCGCCCGCTCGCTGCGCCATACGTCTTTACCGCTGGCGGCATCCAGGCAAACTAAGTGCGAGACCGTTTGGAGGCAAACCTTCCCGGCGTCGACGGCAAGAGTCGTCGGCATTATCTCGCCGGGCTCTTTGAACTGGCGCTTCCAGAGCAGCTCGCCGCTGTCGGTGTTTATCGAGACCACCCGCTGGGTCCCGTACATCCTTATCGGCGTGCGCGGGAATCGCCATATTATTTCCAGCTTCGGGACGGTCCGGTCGATCCACTTTTTTCGCCGATCGTACTCCTGGCGCGTCATGTCGTCGGCGAGAACGTAAAGGCGCTTGCCCGCCAGGAGCAACTCGCCAGCGCCTTCGGTTCCCCGAAGGCTCGCCAACTCTTTTCCCGTTGCGGCGTCCAGAACGGCGACGGGTTTTGCGTAACCCGGCGCGACGTAGACCTTCTCGCCGCGCGCTACCAGAGCGCGTCCGATTTCCGGCGGACCGCTGCGGAATCCTCGCAGGTGCGATTCCCAATCGGCTATCGGTTTCTTCCACAGCAGCACGCCGCTGAATGCGTCGCGGGCGACAAGTTTCCACTGGGGCGGCATGTAGACCGAACTGATGGGTCCCTCGTCGATGATGTAGAATATGCGTCCGCCGGCGGTCACCATCGCGCTGACGGATGCGAAATGTTCGTGGCTGCGCGCGTATTTCGGACCGCCGGTCCATCGTATGCCCCGCGGCGGACCGACCACCGTGTCGCCGGAAACGGCGTTGTTCGCGGCGTTATAGAGATAGTGGGTCCACTCATCCAGCCCCGCGGGCCAGGGCTTTCGCGTGATCTCGGTTTTCCCTTTGCGAATGTCGGCGATGACTCCCAAAGGCGCCAGAACCCGCATCATTTCGTCCGCGGGAATCTTCGGTCCGTTACGAGCTATAACGATCAAATTGACCAGGGAGTCGGTGTAGGGAAGCTGCGTGCCCCGGAGACGGGACACAGTGACCGGGCCGTAGAGATTCTTCTTGCCAAGGTACTGGCGTGCGGCGGAGACCTTCTTCGGATCAACATCCAGGCCGTGGACAAGGTAGGCCCCAGCGCCTCTCAGACCCTCCAGGAGCGCGGGAGAATCGCAGCCAATAACAACAACCAGCCCGCCCTTGACGCCGGATGTTTCAACAACCGCGTTTGCGGAGTCCGCCGCCAAGGCATAGTTACTACCGCAGGCAAGGATCATCAGACAGGCGGCAGTCGCGGTGAATTTGCTATAAATCGAATGCTGACTCATCAATCACTTCTCGTTTCCCGCCACGTACTCCATGATCCTGACGAACGACTTGCCCCTGTTGGTCATCTGGGGATGGACTCGCCGCTTGTCCGCCCAGAGTTGCGCAATTCTGGCCTTTTGAGCGCCGCTCAACCCGGCCAATCGTCGATCGACGTACTCCTGGTGCTTCTTGACGTTGTACGCTTTGGGAAGATCGTTCTCATCGATCCGGGTCAGCAGTTTTTCAAGCTTCGAGCGAGGCGCCCGGCGCTTTGGGATATCCGGCACACTGCCTGTCTTTTTTGAGGGAACTTCTTTTGCGATCCCGGGTTTGTCCAGATCCCACCCCTTACGGTAGCTGCCTTGAATGAACTTATCGGCCTCGGGAGCATTGACGGCCTTCAGGAGCCTTGGATCCCACTTGAGCTTCTTACCTGTGCGATAGGCGACATTCCCCAACGCCAACGTCTCGCACAAGGGTCCGGAGTAGCTGAAAGGCATTTCAGCTCTCGATTGATTGCCAGTTCTGATCGCCTGTATCCACTGGCGATACTCGCCGCCAGGAGATCGAGGCAGGCTGCGCGGCGGCGGGGTGTATTTGGCAAACTTGGATTCCGGGTATAACTTCATTGGTCCGGCGGGCCCCCTTTCGATTTGCATGGTCAGCCTCCCGTCTGAACCAACAAAGTGCATGGCGACAGGCCACTCGTGAGGCAGATCCAAATCCTTCAATTCATTAAAACGCACATTGCCATGACACCATTTCAGTGTCACAGGCGGCTTTTTCCCTCGCGCCGGAAACGTCCATGTAGCTTTCTGCCAGGGAGGCACGCGTTCCAATCCGGCCCGGCCAGGCCCTTCCCCTTCAGCGGTTAACGGGTATTTCAGGTCCAGTGCCCAGAACACCAGATCGACGGCGTGTGCGCCGATGTCACCAATCCGCCCATTGCCAAAAGCCCACCAACTGCGCCAGCCCGAGGGATGATACCAGCCGCGGTGGGTGCCTGGATAGGGGTGCGGTTCCCTCGGTCCCAGCCACAAATCCCAATCCAGGTGAGCCGGGATGGGCTTCTTCTCCCTTAACTGCCTGTCCGCATTCTTGGGGTTATAGTCCCTTACAGCTCTTGGCGGCCAGACCTTAGGCCCCTGATACTTATCCCATTCATTATCGCACCAGACATACGCTTCTCTGACTTCGCCAATATCACCGGCCTGGATTATCTCGACGGCTTGGTGGAATATCTCGCTGGTGTGGTTGCCGATTCCCATCTGGGTAATTACCCCGTATTGCTCTGCCAGTTGGGTTGCCAGGCGTATCTCATGGATGTTATGCCCGAGCAGCTTGGAGCAATAGACGTGCTTGCCCATTTTCATGGCCATCGCGGCGGCGGAAATGTGTATATGTTCGGGTGTCGTGATCACAACCGCATCGATATTCTTCTGCTCTTTATTGAGCATGACCCGGAAATCTTTGTACTTCGGGAGCTTGGGGAACCGCTTGTAGAGGCCTGTGATTCTGCGGCTGCCATACTCCTTTGTTTCAATGTCGCTGGCGGACTTGGAATCCACATCACAAAGGGCAACCACGTTTACTCCGCCGGCCTTGAGCATTTGGGTAACGACAAACGCCCCGTGCCCTCCTGAACCTACAACACCGATATTGATCAGGTTACTCGGGGCTGTCTTGCCAAGAACGTGTCGCGGAACAATCGTAAACGCGGCGGCGCCTGCAGCAGCACCCACAAACTGACGTCGCGTAAGTTCTGATTTACGTTCCATCTCTTTCTCCTTTGGTGCTTTCGGGGCCGATCTCTTTGATAAAGATATTGCGGTATTCGATCGGGCATGGATTCATCTTACCAAGATTGTCGCCATCTACAAAAATATGCTTCTGGAGCCGGATCGGCGCCGGTTCCATGTTCAACATCCAGTCGTGGTACTTGAAGTTCTTGAGGAGAACCTCGCCATCATACTCGGATGAGAAGGTCCGCCCTTTTATCGTCAGCTTAACGCTATGCCACACGCCCACTTTCGGGTCAATGTGCCTGACGTGGGGTTTTTCTTTCTCTTTGAGCCCATGTTTCTTCGCGGTCGCTTTGGGCAGGAAATAGTAACTTTCCAGGTGCCCCATTCCGCCCTTGGATCTGAGGTTGAACTGCTCCTGAGTCCCGAACCCCGGGATTTCCGGGATGAGTCTGCGGAAGTTGATCCCGCTGTCGGAAATCGTGGGCATCCGGAATTCGAGCATAAGCACGAAATCGCGGTAGTGTTTTTTGGTGGCCAGACCGGCTCCCCATTTCTTCAGCAGGCCCGGCGACTTGAGCACACCGTTTTCGATGGACCAGAATTCCCTGACCTTCGGATGCGCGTTCCAGTTGGTGAAGTCCTTACCGTTAAACAAGGCGGTGAAACCCTTGGGCGGGACGTTCAGCTTCCTGTCGCCGACAGTCGCAGATGTATTGATCTCCTTTATGAACAGGTTGCGGTACTCGATGGGGCAGGGATTGCGTTTGCCGTTGCCCATGTCCGTGAAGCGGTGTTTCTGGAAGCGGAGCGGGGCAGGCTGGTCACCCAGCAGCCAGGCCGGATAGACGAACTTGTCGAGCGTGATTTCGCCATCCACCTCGATCGACAGGGTGCGGTCTTGCATGGTGATCTTGATCGTGTGCCATTGGTCCGGTTCCGGAGCGATCTGCTTGACCTTCGGAAAATCGTTCGGCTTCAGACGCCTGGCGATCGGCAGCTTCTTGTATTTCATATAGCCAAAGCTCTCCACCTGGCCCATACGGTGTCCGGTCCCGAGGTTGATCTGCTCGTTCCGGCCGAAGTAGCCCATATCGGGGATGAACTGGCGAAAATGGATGCCGCTGTCGGAACCCTTGGGCATACGGAAATCCGCCAGCAATACGAAATCCTTGTACTTGCCTTTAGTCATGAGGTCCGCACCCCACTGTTCGAGAAGCTTCGGCGCCTTGAGCACGCCGTCTTCGATGGTCCACATGGCCTTGGCGCGGGGCGACATGTGGAAACCGCTGAAGTCCTTACCGTTGAACAGGGCGGTGAAACCCTCAGGCGGGACATTAAGTTCTTTCTTGCCGCCCGCTTTCCAGTCTCGCACGCGGACGTTGCGAATCGCTATCGGGCCGTAGTCGCCCTGGATCAGGATCGGCCCCCGGGGAAACTGCTTGCGCTTCCAGTTCGTCCCGCAGGCGTACGGAACTTCGAAGTTTTCCTGGATGAGCGTTCCGTTATGCACGACCTTGACGAATTTGGCGTTGGCGGTCTTCTTTCCCGCTTTGTCGAATCGGGCGGACTGGAAGATAATGTCGAAACTCTGCCACAGGCCCGGTTTCTTCGCGGCGTTGACTCGGGGGGGAGAACCCTTGTCGATGTGGTGGTATTTCGGTTTCGCTTCGGCCCGGGGATATATCCCGCCGCAATGTCCGGCGGTGGGCTCTTTCACGTGCATGCTGTCGAGGATCTGGATCTCGTGGTTCCCGTGAAAGATGATTCCCGAGTTCGAGCCTTTGGCGACCATGAACTCAACGTGCAACTCCACATCGCGGAAATTCCACCGCTTCGTGACCAGGCTTTTGACCTTTCCGGTTTTACCGTTGATCAGGACGCCCGAACCGTCTTTGGCGACAAGGCTCCTGGGATCGGCCGGGTCGAGCGCGGCGTCGCCGGCCTTGATCCACTCGGCGCTGTTATGCCAACCATCGGCCCCGAGCTGCGTCCATCGGCCTTCGGCTTCGGCTGCGGACCGATCAGGCAGCGCCGCCAGCACCGCGGCGGATAGAAACATGAATGAGAGCGTCTGTATTCTGCAGTTAGTCTTGTTGAAATTAAGCATCGATTACCTTTCCGGTTCGGGTTGCTTCGGTGCGATGGATACTCGAAAGTGTTCTGCGGTCACCTTCGGCAGCCATTTCTTAAGTTTCGCTTTGGCTTCCGCGTATTTCGGATCATTCGCCAGGTTCTTCCATCCGTAGGGGTCGGCGATATTATCATACAACTCCTCCCCACTGTCGCGATAACGAATGTAGTGGTAGCGCTGGCTGTGAATTGCATGGTTCGCGCCATACCAGAAGGGGCAGTGGCTTATGAGAGCCGGATATGGCCAGTCTTTTTCCGGGTCTCGCACCAGCGGAGCCAGACTTCGACCGTCAAGCCCGCCTGGCTCGGGCAGACCGCAGAGTTCGACAAGGGTCGGGTATATATCGGCCAGGCTGACCGGACGTTTGCAGCGGGCTTGACGTTTTGAAACACCGGGGACGCAAATAATCAGGGGCGTTCGACTCGTTTCTTCCCATAGAGCGGACTTGGAGAAGTGGTTTTTTTCTCCGATATGGTATCCGTGATCGCCCCACAGAACGACAATCGTGTCGTCTCGATACGCGCTGGCGTTCAGGGCGTCCAGGACGCGCCCGACACAGGCGTCGGCAAAGGAGCAGGCGGCGAGATAGCCTTGGACGGCGCGTTTCCATTGCCCGCGTTTCTTGATTATATTGAAGGAGTTCCCCGCCATCCTGCGTCCCATCGTCGGGACATCATCCAGATCGTCGGCTTTGTGAGCCGGCAGTTGGACCTTTTCGAGCGGGTGCATATCGAAGTACTTCCTGGGCGCATACCAACTCAGGTGCGGGCGGTATATCCCGCAGGCAAGAAAGAACGGTTTGTCGTGTTCCTGCCGCAGGAATTTCGCGGCAAGGTCCGCGGTTTTCCAATCGTTTGTCTCTTCGTCGGTCTGCTCGATCGGAGCCCAGTCGGTCAGCCTCTGCACTATCGGGTTTGAAAACTTCATACCGTGCAGATAACGTTTCTTGGCCGGCGGATTCGGCGTTCCCATATTCGTGGAGTATTGTTTGTCCCACGAGACCGGGTCTGACCATTTTCCGCGCGGCTGATGGTAAATCTTGCCTCCGGTCCACGCCGTGTAACCGTGCCTTCGAAAGTACTGCGGTATTGTTTCGGCGTCCTTGAATTCGGGATGGTCGCGGAACCATGTTTTGTTACCGTAAATACCGGTGGTTGCGGGATGCAAACCGGTCATGACCGCCGTGCGCGAAGGATTGCACAGAGGCGCCGCGCAATACGCCTGTTCAAAAAGAACTCCCTTTTCGGCAAGTTTGTCGATGTTGGGTGTTTTTGCTTGAGGATGCCCGCCCAGACAGCCCACCCAGTCGTTCAGATCGTCGACGGCCAGAAACAAAACGTTGTATTTCTTCCGCTCGCCCGGTTTGGGCGCACCGCCCGCCCCGCCCGTCCCGCTCAGCGAGGGGACAACGGCGCCTGACACAATCAGCCTCAGAAACCCGCGACGGTCTGTTTTCATTCTATATTCCCTTGCTTCGGAATCATGCCTGAATCGCTGAGCCAGGCGATGAAATTTGTCGTCCAGAGCGCCTTGGACTTTCCGGCGCCGGAGCCCATACCGAATCCGTGGGAGCCTTTGCTGAAGATGTGGAGTTCGGCGTTGACTCCGGCTTTGAGGAGCTTTGCGTAGAAATCGACGCACTTTTCGGCGGGAGTCAGCCGGTCGACTCTCGCGTTAACGATGAACATCGGGCAAACGCCGGAGGCGGTGCGACCAGCCAGGGTCTCGGCGGCGTCCTTGGGAATTCCCGGATAGAACAGCCCGGCAAAGTTGGGCATGCCGTTGACTTGATCCCCGCGTTCGGGATCGGCGTGGAGTGCGGTGCTTAATGCGAGATGTCCGCCGGCGGAGAATCCGCAGATGCCGATCTTGTCGGTCTTCAGACCGAATTTTGACGCTCCGGATCTGAGAATTCGTATCGCCCGCCTGGCGTCGGAGCGGACAGCTTTCTGGTAGTTTGTCCAGGCGTTTGGCGCACTTAGATCCTTCGGTCGGGTTCGATACTTCAGGACCAGGGAAGTTATCCCATGCTTCTTCAACCATATCGCCAGATCGTGCCCTTCGCGATCGATCCAGATGTCGCGAAAACCTCCGCCCGGGCAAATCACCACGCCCACGCCATTGGGGTTTTTGGGTCGATGGATGCTGTAGGCCGGCACCGAGACCGAACTGAACGCACGATTCCATCCGGTCGGCGACCCAGGCGCCTTGTGAGCCCGGACCTTTTCTTTGATATCTATTCTGTTGGCGCCCTTAGGCGGTTTTTTCCAGAGGGGCAATTCCGGGGGCAGGTCACCGGCCTGCAAAGATGCTGCGAAGGACAGTGTGGCGAGGAATACGGTTAATAACAAAAATGCCTTCGAGGCGCCCGGGCGGTGGTTGGTGTGGTTGATTCGAAGTTGTGTCATGAAGCGTTCCTTTCAGCGCCCGATGCTTTGTTCGGGATCAGCCCGTCGGTTGCCAAGACCGTCAGGGGTGGTTATTCCTCATTCTTCGCCACGTACTCCATGGTCCTGACAAACGACTTGCCCCTGTTGGGCATCTGGGGATGGATTCGCCGTTTGTCCGCCCAGAGTCGCGCAATTCCGGCCTTTTTAGCGTCGCTCAGTCCGGCCAATCGTCGATCAACGTACTCCTGGTGCTTCTTGACGTTGTACGCTTTTGGAAGATCGTTCTTGTCGATTCGGGAAAGCAGTTTCGCATCCGGTGAGTTCAGGGGCTCGCCGACCTTGACCGATTCTCGGCGGGGCAGTTCTTTGATGAAGATATTGCGGAACTCGATGGGGCATTTCCTGTACAGCTTGCCCGCTATCGTTTGGGGAATATGCTTCTGCAGTCTGATAACCGCCGGCTCGGTGCTGATGGTGCCTTCGGGGTACTGGAATCTATCGTGTATGGACTGCCCGTCATACTCGGCTGACAGGGTCCTGCCGATCAGGGTCAGCTTTACCGTATGCCACACGCCGACTTCCGGGTCAGTATACCTCACCGGCGGATCTTTCAAGCTGTAGTAGGCTGGTTGACAATAGAAGAAAGGTGTATACGCCGACTTCCGAAACGAGAGTTGAACATCCTTTGGCAGATGATCCAGGCTGTCCAGGTTCCCCGTGCCGTTAACGCTCATGAGGTTAAACTGCTCCATGCCTCCCATTATCCCAGGGGTTCCGCGGAACCAGATACCGCTGTCGGAAATCGAAGGGAACTTGAAATCGACCAGTAACACAAAATCTCCGTACTTCTTTTGGGTTACGAGTCCGGCGCCCCATTCCTTGATTTCGTTGTGCGACTTCAGCACGCCGCGGTCGATGATCCAGGCGTCCTTCACCTTTGGCGTCAACTTCCAGCCGGTGAAATCCTTTCCATTAAACAGGGCGGTGAACCCTCGCGGGGGAACGTTCAACTCCGGGCGATTGATCTCTTTTGGGAAACCCGAAGGCTTGATCTCCCTGATGAAAACGTTGCGGAACTCGATGGGGCAGTCACTCTTCTCGCCACGGATTTCCGCCGGGGGATGCTTCTGAAGGCGGATGACGCTGGGCGCCATGCTCAAGATCCCGTCGGGATACTCATACTTGTCAATAATGACCTCGCCGTCATACTCCGCCGACAGGGTCTTGCCGATGAGCGTCAGCTTCACCGTATGCCAAACCCCGACTTCAGGATCGATATGCTTGACCTTGGGATGTTCCGTCAGCTTGTCCGGCGGTTGAAAACGAAAACTCTCCAACGTTCCCGTCCCGCCGCGGGACCTGAGGTTAAACTGCTCCCATCGGTCCCGGTCGAAGATTCCTATCCCCGGCATCAGTCCGCGTATGTAGATCCCGCTGTCGGAAATCGTCGGAATCCGGTAGTCAACCATCAGCACGTAGTCCCGGTACTTTTTCACGGTTCGCAGGTCCGCGCCCCAGTCTTTGATTACCTTGTGTGATTTGAGAGCCCCGTCCTCGATGGACCAGGCGTCTTTTACCATTGGCGATAATCGCCAGCCGTTGAAGTTCTTCCCGTTGAACAGCGCGGTGAACCCTTCCGGCGGCACGTTCGGTTCGGAAGACTTGATCTCTTTGATTTCTTTGATGAAAATGTTGCGAAACTCGATGGGCATATCGCTCATCTTACCGCCGGTTTTCTCTCTTACGTGCTTCTGGAGGGCGATAGGGCCTGCCTTCATGCTCAGTATCCCCTCGGGATACTCGAACTCGCGTAGGATGACTTCGCCATCGACTTCGATCGACAACATCTTGCCGACCAGCGTGATCTTGACGCTATGCCATACCCCGACCTCCGGACGGATATGCTTGACGTCGGGAAGCTGCGTTTTTTTCAGTTTGATCTCCGGCGTAAGATAATGAAAACTCAGCGGGTGTCCCATTCGTCCGGTTCCGAGATTGATCTGCTCCCGGCGTCCCATTTTCAGCACGGGCACCAGCCCGCGGATATAGATTCCGCTGT
>JADHXQ010000074.1 GCA_016782885.1 Phycisphaerae bacterium
ACGAACCGCCGTGCAATCGAGCAGTCCACGAAACCACAGGAGCGATTTGGAAACCGGATTATGACAAACCAGAGAAATCGCACGTTACAGTTCGCCCTCGCCGCAGTGATCGTCCTGGGCGTTGGATACCAGGCGTCTGCAATCGCGAAGGACGCCGGGCCTTTGAAGAACCTCGCGCCGTCGGCGAAGATATCGGCCACTTCCGAATACAACTCATCATACCAAGGCAAGTTCGTCGCCGACGGGAAGATTCCGGGCGCCGGTTCGGCGCGCGACCTCGAGCGAGCCTGGGTGGTCAAAGGCGAGACGCATCGTAACGGCGCAGCGATCACTTTCGAGTGGGCGGCGGAGATTACGGTCGCTGAGATCGTCTACTACGGGAGGACGGCTTTCGAGGGAGGCGAAAACTGGAAAGACTACGAATTGTACGTTGATTCGAGCACCACGCCCGCGGTCAAGGGCAGGCTCAAGAGCGGACACGGACCGCAGAGGATCACACTGGCGCGGGCGACAAAACTCCGCAAGTTCAGGATAAAGTTCACCAGTTCGTACGGCGGGACCAATCCGGGCGCCTCGGAGATTCAGGTCTACTCGTCGAGTCCGCCGGCCAATTCGCTGGGCAAACTCGTACCATTCGCTGCGCCCCGGCGCGGCGGCAAGGCGCCTGTGGCGTCGGCCGTTCCCGAGTCGCCCGAGCTGGCGGCGGACCTTAAGGCGGGCAAGCTCGGTTTCGACAAGCTCGTGATGATCCAGCGCGCGGCGATTCAGTCCACCCACGTGTACACCTACCATGCCGAAGGCTTCAAGCCCGGCGGCGGGCTGTACGTGCTTACCCTGGGCAAAGGCGAAGACTCCCTGAAGAAAATGGTGGATTCGCCAAAGGGCGAGATGCTCGACTGCAACGTGTCTTACGACGGTAAGGAGATACTGTTCTCCTGGCGAAGGACCCCCTTGGACACCTACCACGTCTACCGGATACAGGCCGACGGCAGCGGCTTGGTGCAGGTCACCAGGGGCAAGACGAACAACATGAACGCCTGCTGGCTTCCGGACGGCGGGATCGCGTATCTCTCGGACCTCAAGCCGGCGTTCGCGTACTGCTGGAACACGACCTCGCCGATACTCTACCGCTGCGATGCCGATGGCGGAAACATCGTCCGCCTCTCGGCGAACTACCTCAACGACTTTACTCCCTCGGTGATGCCAGACGGGCGGATCATCTATTCGCGCTGGGAATACGTCGACCGCCCGGCGATTCCGATCCAGAGCCTCTGGACGATCAACCAGGACGGGACGAACGTCGCCGGTTACTTCGGAAATCGCGTGCTGAGCCCGGCGACGTTCATGGAGGCCCGCGAGATACCGGGCACCAACACGGTGCTCTGTGTGCTGACCGCGCACAACGGACCCTGCCGCGGCGGGATCGGGATCATCGATCCGTCCAAGGGCGCCAACGCCCAGGACGCCATAACCAACCTGACCACAGAGATTAATATCGGGCTGGTCGACAAGGGTTCGGGCAACCATATTCGCGGCCCGTATGAAAGCCCGTTCCCTGTTGACGACAAGTACTTCCTGGTCTCCCGCGGCGGGACGATATTGCTGCGGGATTACAAGGGGACCGCCCAGGCTACAGTACAGAAACCAACCGGGGGATTGGGGTTCTACAGCGCCCAGCCCATCCGCGCCACCAAGCGTCCCAGGGTCAGGCCTTCGACGCTGAAACCGGACTCCGACAACTGGGCCATGCTGACGATGCAGGACGTATACAACGGTCTCGAACCGCACATCAAACGCGGCGAGATCAAGCAGATCGCGATAGTGCAGGAGATCGAGAAATCGGTTCGCGCCGAGATCGGGCGCAGGGCGTTCGGATTCCAGTTCCCGGTGGTTTCGTGCGGGGCGACCTACGCGCCCAAGCGCGTGTGGGGATACGCCAAAATCGAATCCGACGGGTCGGCGTCGTTCAAGGTGCCGGCGGGACTTCCGATCTACTTCATGGCCCTCGACGCCGAAGGCCGCGCGCTGCAGCGTATGAGAAGCTTCACGCACCTCATGCCCGGAGAGCGCCAGGGCTGCGTCGGTTGCCACGCCGACAGGAACTACGCCACCTCGCCGGCCGCTTCAAAACGTGCAATCGCGGCGCTGCGGGCGCCCCAGGAACTCGACAAGCCCGAATGGGGCGTCGAGGGCTTCAGCTACTCGCGGATAGTCCAGCCGGTGTTCGACAAGCACTGCATCAAATGCCATAACCCCAGGAAATACTGCGGAGGCATCGATCTGACCGGTGACAAGACCGACTTCTTCAACGTTTCCTACGAATACCTCGCCCGCCAGGGGCGCCCCGGGCAGAATCCCTACACCAAGTGGATCCCGAGCTACAACGGGCAGGAGGCCAACATCCTCCACGTAACGCCGAAGTACTGGGGCTCGCCGGCAAGCAAACTCGCCGAAAACATCAGGAAGGGGCATCCGGACAAGGACGGCAAGAAGCGCGTCGATGTTTCAGCGCCCGAGCAGGAACGCGTGTTCATCTGGATCGACCTGAACGTGCCCTACTACGGGACGTCATCGTCGAATCACTATAACCTGAGGGGATGCAGGCAGATGGTCCCGCCCAACCTCAACAAGGTTCTCGCCGAAGTGTCCAAACGCCGATGCGCCTCGTGCCACAAGGGCAACAAGATACCCCGCAGACCCTACATCCGCATAACGAACGTCGAGAACAGCGAGTTCCTGCTCGCCCCGCTGGCGAAGTCGGCCGGAGGAACGGAAAAATGCGGGAAGGCGATATTCGCCGACAAGGACGACCCTGACTACAAGGCCATCCTCAAGACCTTCGATCCCGTAATCAAGATGTACACCGCCAAACCGCGAATGGACATGCCCGGCGCCAAGCTCCCGGCCTGCCCGTCACCCGGTAACTAGCAAAACATGCCGCACGAAATTGAAGCCAAGTTCAAGGTCGCAGACTTCCGGGCGGTCCGCAGGCGCCTCAGGGGGCTCGGGGCGGTCTATCTCGGTACGAACCTGCAGACCGATTCGTACTACGACACCCCCGACCGCCGCCTGCTGGGCGAAGATAAAGGACTCCGCATCCGCCGGACGCGCCGCCTCCGCAGCCCCTCGGCGGCTGGCGCCGAATCGCCCAAGGCCGATAACAGACCGCTGCTGACTTACAAAGGACCGGCCGGCGGACACAAGCGCGCAAAGATCCGCCGGGAAATCCAAAGCCGCGTCGATTCGGACCAGGCCCTGGGCGACATACTGTCCGCACTGGGGCTCCAACCCTCGCTCACGATACAGAAAAAGCGGGCGAGCTACCGCCTGGGCTCATGCCTGGTTGAACTGGACGAACTGCCCGTGCTCGGGCGATTCATCGAGATAGAAGCCCCGACCCCGCGGCAGATCGAAGCGGTCCGCGGCAAGCTGGACATCCAAGCCGATCCATGCACCGGCCATTACATAAGGCTCCTGACCAGGGCCTGCCCGCGCATCGCGACCGGCTGCCTGGAAGTCACATTCGACAACTGCACCGATTGTGATTTCACTTGAAATCGGGCGCGGATTTGCCCGGATTCAAACGATTGCGTACAATTAATCAGAGTGGAGTAAAACCATGCCAGAAAACA
The DNA here is from genome assembly GCA_016782885.1 of Phycisphaerae bacterium. GTDB lineage: Bacteria > Planctomycetota > Phycisphaerae > SM23-33 > SM23-33 > BS750m-G57. The sequence goes on from JADHXQ010000074.1 coordinate 3,633, forward strand.
TCCTCGCACCAATCGATTTCTCCGACATCACCGACGCGGTGGTCGCCAAAGCTGCGCAGCTCGCCAAGGCCCTCGGCGCCAAGGTATGGCTGATTCACGCGGCCGTACCAGAACCGGATTTCATCGGCTACGAGGTCGGACCGGAATGGGTCCGCGACAGCGCCGCGAAACATCTCCGCGAGGAACATCGGATGCTGGGGCAGTACCAGGAGAAACTCCGCGCCGAAGCAGTGGATGTCACCGCCATGCTCGTTCCGGGAGAGGCGGTCGGGAAAATCCTCCAGGAATCAGTCCGTCTGGAAGCCGATTGGATCGTGCTCGGTTCGCACGGTCACGGGGCGCTGCATAACCTGCTGGTCGGCAGCGTCTGCCAGGGCGTCCTCCACAAGACCACATGCCCCGTGGTGATCGTACCAAGCCGCCCCTAAGTCACCTACAGTAATGATTGCATAGTAGTAACGCCTTTTTGCCTTCAAACGACAGATGGGGATTACATGGATTTTTGGATTAGGGGATTAACGGTTTTGATTATGTAACGGCTGGTAGACTGGTCGTTACCAAGACCTTGTCGTTAATCCATGTAATCCCCCTCTGTCGTTCGCACTGTTCAATCTTTCTTGGGAATCACTTAGTCGAGGAAGGCGAGGAACTCTTTGGGATCGACATCCATCGCTATTGCCAGGGCCTTTGCGATTTCGGGAGTGGGTTTCTTGAAACCGGCCTCGATGTAGGCAACCATACCGCTGGAACAACTGGGCACGAGTTGTGAGAGTGCTTGCGGTGTGAGTCCGGACCGCATTCTGGCCCGCTTGACGGCTTGGGCTATGTTGGCCGCGGGCACATCTGGTTCTTCGTGCTTGACGGGCTCCGGCGCGGGCTGCGGGGCGGGCTGCGGGGCGGGGGGGGGCTCATATTCGACGCCGCTGTCGCTCCATGCCTCATCGTCTTCGTCTTCCCCGTCCGAAGGGGCACCGAACAAGTCTCTCAGAAGATTCTTTCCCGAGGTGAAAATACCGCTGGTATCGCCGCGGTGTGCCTTTGGCTCGGGCTTTGAGAGATCTGATTCGATCGCTTCAAAGATGGCCTGTTCGAGTTGGGGAGTCGGTCTTTCCTTACCGCGTTCGATCCACGCGATGGTATACGGATACGCCCCGATCAATTCGGCGAGTTGTTCCTGGGTCATGCCCTTGGCTTCGCGGGCCCGCTTTATCTTCTCGCCAACATGTGCGGGCGGCGGGAGTTTCGCCTTCCTTTTGGACTTTCCCCTGCCCCTGGCCGTTTTGGATTTTGGCTCGGCGATTTTCCCCGGGGCGACGTCGCTGAGATAGTCTCCCAGTACTTTGACGATGGCGCTGAGCACTCTTCGCTGCGGGCGATTCTTGCCCAGTTCAAATGACGATACCGTCCGCCCGCAGCAACCCGCCAAAGCCGCCAACTGCTGCTGCGTGAGCCCCATCGCCTTGCGGGCCCTGCGAACATCAGAACCGCTATATATCTCCGAATCAGGCGAAGGTTTGGTCAGCAGAAGCGTAAAAAGCTCCGATGGATCGATATCAAGCACCCCCGCCAGCTTTCGCAACTGCTCACGATCGCCCCGTATCTCGCCCAGTTCGATCTTTTCGATGGTGCTCTCGAAGCACTCGGATTGCTCCGCCAGTTGCTCCCGAGTCAGGCCCTTTGCTTCGCGTGCCCGCCGTATGGCCTGACCAACGTCCGCCGCCTGCCTGGAGTTGTCTGTTGGTTTGTTGGCCATGGTTATCTCTTCAAACAAGAAGACCTGTCATTCAACCGGTCGCTTTGTCGCCGGAATGGTCGTATCTGATTTCCTGTACCGGGAATACTCGCCAAAAGATTTCACTGCCAGATGATGCCGCCTCAGCAGCGTCCCTTGGGATTCGGTCGAATCCACGCGCCTGTATCCTACCGCAGATCGGATGGCATGGCAAGGGCGATTATCTTTTGAATTTTTTTCAGAACCACCCGCCCCGCCGGAACGTAGAACCTTCACGACAACGGTAGTTTATATCCAGGTTCCCCTGCAGCCGGAGTTCCACATGGCTCATGACATCCCAGCCGAATCGCTCGAAGCCCAAACCGGGCGCGCCGGTCTGTTTATTATGGCGATCCTCTTCGGAGGGGTTCTCGTAGTCAACTCCTACATAGCCGACTGGTTATTCCACGACGACTTCTACGGTTCGGCTTTGGCGCTGATCGGCGCGATACTGCTGGGCCTTCCGATCATCATCCACGCGGCCAGGCATCTCCTCAAGGGGCGGATGCACATGGACGAACTGGTGGCTTTGGCGATTGTGGCGGCGATTGCGGGAGGCAACTACAAGTCCGCGGGAGCGGTGGCGTTCTTCCTGCTGCTGGCGAATCTCATCGAGACTCGCACCGCCCTGGGCGCCCAGGCCAGCATCGAATCGCTAATTCGCCTCGCCCCGACCAAAGCCCACAGGCTCACCGCCGACCGAAGCGAGGAACTCGTCGAACCACGCGATCTGCGCCCCGGTGATACCATAAGAATCCGTCCTGGCGATAACATTCCCGCCGACGGTGAAGTAATCTCGGGCCAATCGTCAGTCAACCAGGCAAACGTCACAGGCGAATCGCTACCGGTGGACAAGGGGGAAAACGACGAAGTTTTCTCGGGCACGACCAATATCTCGGGCACGCTCGACGTGCGGGTAACGCGTGCCGGCGCGGAGACCACACTGGGCAAGGTTCGCCAACTGATCCTGGAAGCCCGCAAGACCCGCATTCCGATGATGCGAATGATCGACTGCTACGCCGGTTGGTACACCCCCACTGTCCTGATGCTGGCAGGAGCGGTGCTCTTCTTCACGCAGGACATGAACCGCGCGATTGCGATGCTGGTGGTCGCCTGCCCCTGTGCGATCATCCTGGCGGTGCCCACGGCGATGGTCGCGGCGCTTTCCTGCGCGGCGCGCCTCGGTATCCTGATAAAGGACGTCTCGAACATAGAAGCCGCCAAGGATATCACCGCATTCGTCTTCGATAAGACCGGCACGTTGACAACCGGCCGGCTAAGCGTAACGCGAATGATGCCCGCTGACGGCGTCGACGGCGCCGTCCTGCTCGCCGCGGCGGCGGCGGCGGAACACCGCTCCAAACACCCCGTAGCCAAAGCCATCGGCGAAGTGGCCCGCAAAGCCAATATCACACCCGCCGAACCAACTGAATTCACCGAATCGGCGGGACTCGGCGTAAAAGCCCGCGTCGACGGAAAGTGGATTCTCGTCGGTCGGAAGAGCTGGCTCGTCGAGCAGGAAATCGATATCTCACCGCTGTCCGGCGAGCAATTCGCCGAACCGGAGGGCCTGAGCACGCTGTTTGTCGCCTCGGGCGGGCAGGTGCTCGGTTGGATCGGTCTGGAAGACCGCACCAGAAAAGAAGCCCGCCGTGCAATAAACGATCTGCATACACTGGGAATCAGGGAAACAGTCATGGTGACCGGCGACCGGTGGTCGGTGGCGCGGCGAGTGGCCCGCGAAATGGGCTGCACGGAAGTACAGGCCGAAGCCCTGCCTTCAGACAAGCTCGAACTGGTCGACTCGCTCAAAGCTCAGGGGCGCCGCGTGGCGGTGGCAGGTGACGGCGTGAACGATGCGCCCGCACTGGCGGCGGGAGACCTCTCGATAGCCATGGGCGCCGCCGGAAGCGACGTGGCCATAAACTCCGCGAGCATCGTGCTCATGAACAACAACCTCAACCGCCTGGGATTCCTGATCCGCCTGAGCCGCAAAACCACCGGCGTGATCCATCAGTCCCTGATCTTCGGCGTGGGGTTTGTCGTGGTGTTCATGATACTCGCGGGAATGGGATTCCTGCACGCGATCGTGGGCGCGCTGCTGCATCTGCTGGCGGCTGCGTTTGTAATACTGAACTCCGCGCGCCTGGTGCGATTCGGCGAAGATCTCCCCGAGGCGCCAACGCGGGAAACCGCCCCGCCGCAAGCCAGGCTCGAACCCGTGCCGGCGACTTGATCGATAACTGCTGTTAAACTATCAACTATCAAAATATCAAAATGTCAAAAACCCTCGGAACTGAAATGACGACGCGTACGCGGCAAAATCAGAATCAGAAGCGCGCAGAGCGAAAAGACCGCCGTGACGGTAATATGCATGGTCTGATATCCGGAATCCTCTCCCGATCCGAGGTCCCGGAAACCGGCGGATATGGCGGCGGATATCCCGAGCACTATCACGTCGGCGACGAACACCATCCAGTAAGTCCATCGCACGCCCCGGCCGAAGAAGCCCCAGAGAACCCATCCGACCGCACCCGCGCCCAACAACGCCCCGGCCGTCGTCAGCCCGCCAGGCGTATGATACTTCGATATCGACAGCATCACCGCCCCGGCGATACCGCACGCGACCGCTCCGGCGCGACCGGTCCAGGCCAACACACCTACCAGCGCCGGCATCGACGCCGAACTACCCTGTGTCTCCAGCGGGCGGGTCTGGAACAGGGCGATCCCCAAAGCCAGCACCGCGGCACTGTACAAAACACAGTAACCCAGCGCCGTCACAAAGTACGTGGCGGGTATCACCGTATCGAGCGTTATCGCATCGAGCATGTAGAAGGCCGTCAGGTTCGGTACGACGGCGCCGAGCATTCTGGCGATAAAGATGTCCTGCGTATCGGGCCCGAACAGGCTGCGGTACATCGAACCCAGGAAGAATACCCCAAAGCATACCAGCAGCGTCATTACCTGCCCGAGCCTGGTGCTCGCGGCGACCGCAATGGCCGCAAACACCACCACCGCCATCAGCATCAACGCCATCGCCACCAGCAGTTGTCCCGATATGCCCTCCCCAAAGCTCACCATCACCCATCCCTTGCCGACAAACGCAATTACGCCCATGCTCGCCGACAGCAATACGGCGGCGGCCCATATGCTTGCGGATGTGAACGTCCAGTTGAATATCAGATTCCCCGCCACCGCGACCAGAATAGCAAGTCCCAGCGCCGAAAGCCCCAGCACTATCACAGGCCAGTCAAACGGGTCGCGGACGGTGGGCATTACCCGGTGGCGGACGGTCATCAGAAACGCCAGGCTGCACAGGTAGTACGCCAGAATCACCGCACCGGTCACTCCGATAAACTTGCCAATAACGAACGTTGCCCGCGTAACCGGTTTGGATACCACGGTCAGGGCGGTTTTGTCTTCGATCTCCCGCCCCAATGCCGCCGCGGCGCTGAATGCGGCGACCAGAAGACCGGTTACCATCAGCGTGCTCAGTCCGATTGTCTCCATCATCTTCTGGTCGCTCCTGCCGCTATCGCTGCTTGCGGTCCATCCCGACAGGGGCAGGTTCATCACGAGCAGAGCAAACGTGGCCAGTATCAGCACACCGTATATGGGTTGGCGAATGGTTTGAAGGAATGTTGTCCGGCCGATGGCCCAAAGCCTGATCATATCAAGTCGTTCTCCGTCAGCGGTCCGGTCCGCTTCAGGTGTAATACGCCTCGTGGCGAAATTAGTTTTGTCCACGAGCCGAAAATTGTAGACCCATGCGCCCCCGGGAGCAAGCATCCCCCGCGGGCCCGGGAGAAATGTAACAGATGACAGCCCAGAAGCGCGGAAAAAACGTGGCGATTGCGGGACTGGTCCTGCAGGTCGCCTTCACGGCGGTGATGCTGGCAATCTGGCTGCTCACCGGTTCGCATGCGGCGATGGCTACCGTCTGGCTGCTCACCGGCGGCGTGGCGCTGTGGATGGTTGTCGCATTGCTGTTCTACACTCGACAACTGCAGCGACAGGAGGCAATCGAACTCGAAGAGATCGCCTCCGACTCGAGCATCTTCCAGGGCGGCGACACATCGCAAACCCAACCAATGGCCGCCCGGGGCGCCTTCATCGAGCGCTGGGTCATACCGATATTCACGCTGCTGTGGGCCGGATGGCATGGGTGCATGGCCGTGGTCGTATGGGGCGTCATCGGCGCCGACTCACAGGCCCAACTGGCCTACACCAGCCAGGGAACTCTGTTCGCAATCCTGATCGGGTTCATGGCGTTCCTCTTTTCCCGCTACTCGACAGGCATGGGTACGCGCAGCGAGTGGAGACCCCTGCGTTCGACGGGCGGGTACATGCTCGGAGGCACTTTGATGGTGGCAGGCGTCGCCGTTGCACTGCTGGGAGCCTGGCAGGGTTACGCCGAGTTGGATTACTGGGTGGCGATGATCGCGGCGATACTGATGATGGTCCTGGCGGTCGAACTCGTAATCAACTTCGTGCTGGACATGTTCCGCCCGCGCGTGGCCGGACAGGAGTCACGCCTGGCTTTCGATTCCCGCCTGCTGAACATCCTGGCAGAACCGGATCGCGTGGGGCATTCGCTGGCGGATGCGGTTAACTACCAGTTCGGTTTCGAAGTCTCAAAGACGTGGTTCTATCGCCTGCTGGTCAAGTCGTTCATACCGCTGGCGCTGCTTGGTATGATCGTGCTGGTGGCGATCAGTTCGATAGTGATCGTCAACGAGGGCCAGGAATACGTTATCAGCCGCTTCGGGCGCCCCGACATCGAACATTCGCTCAAGACCCCGGGGATACACTTCAAGCTGCCCTGGCCGCTAGAAACCGCCCGAGCGTTCGACACCGGCCGCCTGTATGAATTCCAGTTAGGCGCCGGGCACGATCAGGACGCAGACGTGATCACGATCGGAGCGTTCAAAGGTCGGGAACTGGCTTTGTGGACCGAAGAACACGGTACGCACGAAGAGCAGGACTTCCTCCTTGCCGTCCCGCCCGAATCCCGAAAGGACCTCAGCACCCCCAACGCCGCCGACGTGAGCATCATAAAGCTGGTCGCTTCGGTGCAGTACCGCATCAAGGACGCTTACAAGTTCGGATATACGTATACCGATACCGCCGGTATGCTCGAATCGCTGGCAAGCCGCGAAATGGTGCGTTACTGCTCGTCGGCGACTCTGGACACGCCGATTCCCGGCGGGGCCGAGGACCGCCCCGAGGCCCTGATGACTTACGGGCGGGGCCCGGCGGCAAGCCGGCTGAAAGTATTGATCGAGCAGGCCATCAAGGACATGGACCTCGGCGTCGAGATCGTCAGCGTATCATTCCTGACCGTCCATCCGCCCGCAGAGGCCGCGGGGAGTTTCGAGAAGGTCATCGAGGCCCGCCTCAGGCAGCACCAGCAGCGATACCAGGCACAGGCCCGAGCCGTCAGAACGCTGTCCGGCGTGGCTGGTAATCCGCCCAGCGCCCTGAGGCTCGCCCTGGCGATATCGATCTCCCAGAAGTTCCGTTCCCTGCCCTCCCCGATCGACAAGCCCAAACTCTTCGCCTCGGCGGTCGAGGAACACATTCGCATCGCACAGGACCATGCCGCCGAACTCCGCAAGGAGATACAACAGGATACATCCCGGGGCAAGGCTTCCCAACCGGCGGCGAAGGCGGGCGATTCGCTGCAGACCGTTCTCGACGACTACCAGGCGCATATCGATAGCCTCAAACGCCTGCAGGAAGAGAAGGACGCCGCCCGCGCCACGCAGTTGCTTGGAACTTTCGCCGCCGAAGCCGGAAACGCCGCCAACGATCGCCTGATGAAACTCAAGACCGGCAGCGCATCGGTCATGATCGCCAAGGCCTCCGCCGAGAGGTGGCGCCACGAACTGTCCGAACGCGGAAAAGCCGAATCCTTCGCCCGACAGACGATGCTGTACGAGGCCGCCCCGCAAATCTACATGCTCGACCGGTGGCTCGACACATGGGATCGGGCGCTGGCGGGCAAACACAAATACGTAATTGGCCTGGACCCCAACCGAATTGAACATTGGCTCAAATGGGAAGGACAGGGCGGTGTGATGCCCGGGATGTTCGGCGGTTCTCAAGGCGCCGGACAATAACAACCTCACACGATAAACCGTAAACAGATAGTAAGGAACGTTGAAATGAAGAGCAAAACGAGCCTGATAATCCTGGCGGTCGCAGTCATGCTCATACTGGTTGCCAGTACGATCAGCTTCACCGTGGAGTCGACTGAGCTGGTGCTAGTCCAGACGTTGGGCAGGACTTCCAGAGTACTCGACGGTGCCAACGGAGATGCCGGTCTGCACTTTAAGTGGATATTCCCCATCGAAAGATACGTGCGCTACGATAACCGCATCCACATGTTCGAGGATGTCCACAAGGAACTTCAAACCTCCGACAAGCAGAAAATTCAGGTCACCATGCACTGCGCGTGGCGAATCGGAAAACCGGAGAAGTTTCTCAAGGAGATCAAGACGATCGAAGCGGCACGCGGGCGGATACGCAAACGCCTGCAAGCCAAACAGGGAGACGTGATCCCCAAGCACGCGATGCGGGAACTGGTCAATACCGATCCCAGGGAAATGAAACTCGCCGAGATTGAAAGCGAAGTGCTCACGAAACTCCGGGAAGTCCAGGGCGAACTCGGCGTCGAAATTGTAGCTGTAGGCATAAAGGCTCTGGGGCTCGCCCAAGACACTTCCAAAGCGGTCATTGACGCAATGAAGGAGGAACGTCAGAAGGAAATCACAAAGCTCGAATCAATGGGCCAGGCCACCGCCGACACCATCATATCGCGGGCCGAAAACGCCAGTAAGCAGATAGTCGCCTTCGCGGGACGAAAAGCCGACGAAATCCGCACCGCAGGCCACCGCCAGGCGGCTAGATATTACAGCCAGTACAAAGACCAACCAAGATTCGGGATGTTCCTGCGATATCTCGACACCCTGCGAGCCGGACTCGGACAGAACGCCACCATCTGGCTCGACGGTACGAAAATTCCGGGCATCAAGTTCCTCTGGAAAGGACCTTCGCTGCCCGAGGGGCCGGTAGTTCCAACGCGGGAAAAACCACAGGCCGAAGCAAAGAACTAGACCAACGCTCAAGGCGACGGTGAATAGTGATGGAAAAAATGAGTAACGAAGATAAACAACCCGACAGCGGCTTGCGAGTCGAACGGATGGACCCCGCCCAACAGCAGCTTGCCGGGGCGCTGCGTTCCAGCTTTCGCCTGCTGTCGTTCCTTATGATCCTTGTCCTGATCCTGTTCGCCGTATGGGAAGTGACAAGCATCGGTCCCAACGAGGTCGGGATCGTATATCGCTTCGGAAGGATACAGGATGACGTCGTCGAGGAAGGGCTTGCCTGCGCGTGGCCTTTCATGATCGGAAGGGTCGAGGAAATCGACACCTCACAGAAGGAGATCGAAATAAATGATTTCTGGATATTCGAGAAGCCCGAAGACCGCATAAAGCCCCTGATCGAGCGCAGCGCCCCGACCAAAGGTCTCCGCCCGGGATACGACGGGGCGCTGCTGACCGGCGACCAGAGCCTCTATCACGTCCGCCTCAGGTGCGAATACCAGATCCGATCCGGTAACGACAGGCTGGACGAAAGAATCCACCCCGCCATTCAGTACAAGCTCAACGTAACCGACGCCCCCGAGATGATACGATCGGCCGTCTGCAGCGCCGCAATTCGAGCCGCAGGCCACAGGACTATCGACGATCTTTACGGAAACAGGGGGAACTTCGCCGAGGAAGTGAAAAAACTTGCCCAGAAACGCATCGACGACCTGCTATCAGGAATGAGAATAGTGAATGTGTCGGTCACCGAGGCAACCTGGCCGCTGCAGACTCTCAGGAATTTTGCCGCCGCTGAGGCCGCCAAACGAAAGAACAAAGAAGTTACTGACGCAGCCAGGGGCCGGGCCGCCAGAATCCTCCAACTGGTCGCAGGAAACACCTACGAATACCTCGTCGGCGATCCAATCGACCGAAAGGAGCAGGATCCAGCGAAGAAAAAGGCCAAGAAACCGTACGACCTGATCGGGCAGTACGCCAAGGCCAGGGCCTCCGGAGACGGTGGAGACAACGCCGAGTCGGAGGCGATACTCGCCCGGATCGACAAGGTGTTGTCCCGGACGGATGGCATAGCCCGCAAACTCATCGACAACGCACAGCCGGAAAGCACCGAATTCATCGAAGGCGCAAAAAGGCGGGCCAGGAGATTTACCGAACTCCTGCCAAAGTACAACGAGAATCCGGAGTTCATGCTGGCCGCCGAATGGACGAAAGTGCTCTCTGAGATATTCGCGTCGCCCACCGTCGAGGTAGTGATCGTCGGGGCGGGAAATCGCAAGATTAACATCCAGACAAAACAGGATCCCGAAACTATGGCCAGAATCGTGCGAGAACTGGCCAAACTCAAGGGCAGCCATAACCGTCAAAACGGCAAGTAACCACCCGCAATAATCCCGCAACGCCGGACCAATCGAGAATACAGAAAGTGGCCAACGAAGACACATCAGTAGTCCGCACAGCCAGACTCACGAAGATTTTCAGAGATTTCTGGCTGCGCGAGAAAGTTACCGCCGTATGCGATCTGGACCTCGATATCGGCAGGCGCGAGGTTTTCGGCCTGCTGGGTCCCAACGGATCGGGCAAGAGCACGACGCTGAAGATGATCCTCGGTCTGATGTTCCCCACCCGTGGGCGGATAGCGGTATTCGGGCGGCGCCCCACGGACGTGCGCACCAAGGCGCGCATCGGTTTCCTACCGGAAGAATCGCATCTCTATCCGTTCCTCAGTGCGTGGGAGACGCTCGATTTCTACGGCCAGTTGTTCCGCCAACCGCGCCGCCAGAGGCATCACAGAATCGAGATGCTGTTGGATATGGTCGGTCTGTCGGCTGTGGCGTACCGGCGAGTGGGCGAATACTCAAAGGGAATGCAGAGGCGAATCGGTCTGGCCCAGGCGCTGATAAACGATCCCGACCTGCTGGTGCTCGACGAGCCAACCAGCGGTCTGGACCCGATCGGGACCAGGCAGTTCAAGGATCTCATCCGAACGCTGGCGATGCGGGGCAAGACCGTGCTGCTGTCGAGCCACCTGCTGGGCGACGTCGAAGACGTCTGCGACAGAATCTGCGTGCTCTACGGGGGACGCCGCAGGAGGGAAGGCAGCGTCGCGGAACTGCTCGCCTGCCAGGGGCGAACGCAGATAACCACCGACAGGCTCGACAATAACACCGTCCAGCAGGTAACGGAACTCATCGAGGCCCGCGGACGAGAGGTCCTCGATGTGACCTCGCCGCGGAACAAGCTCGAATCGCTGTTTTTGGACATCGTCAGCGAAGCCCAGTCCCGGCAGCTCGACACCGGTGGAGCAATTGCCGGCGGACAGGTAGCCCGGTTCCTCAGGCCCGCCGACGATACCGAACCCCAAGGCCGCGAAGTAATCGAACAACTGGTGACCGTCACAACGATCGGTGGGGAACAGCCCGAGCCCCCGGAGCCCGTCGAACCGGAGCCCCATTACGAAACACCGGTTTCCGAAACCGTGGTCGATGAGCTTACGGCCGCCGCGCAACACGACGACGGGCCCGATGGTACCGGCGAGGATGCCTCTGAGCCTGCCTGCGCCCCGCCGCGGGAGCCCCCACAGGCAAACCGCGGTGTCATAGACGATCTGATAGCCCCCCGCGGCGCCGACGACGAAGGGTCCTGACAGATGCTCGGTATCTGGTCAATCGCAAAGCACACCTTTGCCCAGTGCATGCGGATGAAACTCGCCGCGGCCTTCGTGGTTTTGCTGGCGATTGCGCTGCTGGCGCTGCCCGCACAGATGACCGGCGACGGTACGCTCGCCGGGCAGATCCGTGCTTTCCTGGCATACGGAACCGGAATCGCACTGGGACTGCTGAGCATAATGACCATTTTCGTGGGCGCCTCCCTGGTGTCCAATGACATCCGGACCAGGCAGATATTCACGGTCGCCGTCAAGCCCGTCGCGAGATGGCAGTACCTCCTGGGACGATGGGTCGGGCTGGTGCTGTTCGACGCGGTATTACTCATCATGGCGTGCGCGGCGATCTATGCGACGGCGGAGTATCTGCGAACCAAAGAGTTCACCGATCTCGGACGCGTGTCAATTCCCGACCGCCGCGCTGTCGAAACCGAAGTCTTCGCCGCACGCCGGAAGATTAAACCCGATCCGCTCGATCTGGACTCGACGGTCTCACAACGAATCAAGGAGTTGCAGGATGCGGGCGGCTACGAGAAGGCTGTAGACAAATGGCTCACCAAAGCCAAAGGCGATCGCACGCTGGCCGGTAAACTGCTCAAACAGGATATCGAGCGGAAGATCATCGCCGAGGATACCGACCCGCTGGCCCTGAATACCGCGCTGGCCAGACGCGTCGAACAACTCAAAAAAAACGGGCAATACCGACCGGCCCTGGAAGGATGGATGACCCGGGCCGACGGAAACAAGGACCATGCCGAGCGGTTGCTGCTGGATCAACTCCGCAGGCAGATCGGCGGTAAGCTGCAATCCATCGCTCCGTCCAAAAGGATGTGGTGGGGCTTCTCGAACGTAGCCGTTGCCGGACGCGAAATCCGGCAGAAGGCCCACGTTACCGCACCGCTCAACGCGGCGGGGCTGATACGGATCCGCGCGCCGGAGTCCTTCGCCTGCCGCTTGTGGCGAAGCGGACCTGTCCCCGTCCCTGTCAAGGTCAACGGTTTTGACGCCCGGGTCGCCGCAACTGACGGGCGGATCGTCGTGGTCTTCTTTCCGGAAACCAGTAGCGGGCGTCAGCGTATATCGAGCCTGTCGGCGGGCGGCACCGTCGAGCTTCTGGTCGAACCGATTGTGCAGATAACGTACAAACTTACTCCAACCGATCACGACGCCCTGTCAGGCGGTACGTTCCGGTGCTGGTGGCGGGCCAACGACGGTTCGCGCCCGGGGGTCCAATGGTCCATGCTCCCGGACCTCACGCGACAGAAAGTCGCCATCCCGATACCGGCGGAACTTGTCGGTCAGGACGGTAAGCTGAGGTTCGGTATTCTCAATGACAAAGACTCGCCAACGAACGCGGAAGTCCTCTTCCGGGACGTCGCGCTGTTGTACAACGTGGACACTTTCACAAACAACTTCATGCGCGCTTCTCTGCTCATGTTGTGCCAGTTGGCATACCTGGCGGCGGTCAGTATCTTCGCGGGTAGCTTCGTTTCGTTCCCGGTCGCATGCCTCGTGTGTTTCGTCCTCGGTCCGTTTTCGCTGGCAAGGGATTTCCTGATCGATGCAGTAAGGATCTCAAGCGGCGGTAGCACCGACCCGGTGACGTGGTTGGCACACTACGTGTTCGAGCCGTTCTACATACTGCTGCCGGACTTCGCCCGGACCATGCCCGGCGACCGCCTCGTTGAAGGAATGGATATCTCGTGGGCTTTTGTCGGCGATACCGCCGTGGCGGACGTGGTAATAAGGGCGGGAGTGGCGCTGCTGTTGGCGTGTTTGATTTTCCACCGGCGCGAACTGGCCCGAGTGCAGGTATGAGGTCCGAGCCGATATGATCGATTTGAATCCTGGAAATCTGGCTCTGGAGATTGTCTGGCGGGTGATAACCGCCATCCTGAAGGGACATGCGCATCCTGGAAAAACTCTGCAGGTTGTCTGGCTGGTGATAGCCGCCATCCTCTTCGGCAGCGCTTCGCTGGTGCACCAACCGCTCGATCGGCTCAGCCGCCAGTACGAACTCATCCCCGCCGGTAACGCCGCCCTGGCCAGGCACCCTGAACTGGCGCTGCTCAGAGTGGCCCCGGGCGGGCTGCGATCGCTGATAATCAACTACTTCTGGATGCGCTCGCAGACTCTCCACCGTGAAGGGCGGCACTTCGATGCGATGCAGTTGTCGGAATTGATCTGTACGCTCCAGCCTCGTTTTCCGGGTGTTTGGGCGTTCCAGTCGTGGCAGTTGGCGTGGAACATCTCCGCCACCGCCCACACGCCACAAGGGCGGTGGCATTGGGTCAGGGAGGGGATCGAACTGCTCAGGAACAAGGGTATTGCGATGAACCCCGACTCGCTGCTGCTCTACAAACAGTTGAGTTGGACGTTCCTGTCCAAGATGGGCGACAACACCGACGAGATGCACTGGTACTACAAGAGAAAGTGGGCCCAGGATATGCAGCACCTGTTGGGCGCCCAACCACTTTCCACCACCGGGGAAGTACTCTCCGCTTTCAAACAGATCGCCGACGCGCCGGTCGACAAAGACCCCTACCGCACCAGGCACACCGGGGCGCCGATCCAGGACGATATAAGACAGCAGTTGCTGGATGAGAATCCGGACATCGCCGCCCTGGCCCGGAACCTCGCCAAGGCAAAGCTGAAGAAGGACAAGGCCGGTCTGAAGATAGACTCCGGACTCCTGAGGGCATACAACTTCTGCACGCTGAGCGAAACGGTGGACATTACCCGGATCGAGTCGGTGGATGACAGGAATCAACGCCTGAGAAGCCAGGCCGAGTCGATCGAAGATCCCTCGGAAAAATCCAGGCAGTTGGAAGAACTCGACCGCAGGGCGGAATGGGCCAAGGTAATAAACAATCCGGTCCACAGCAAGGCCCTGGACAAGGCCCTGGCGTTTGTGCGAGCGCAGGTGCTCTGGAACGTTCACAAAATGGACCCGGACTATATGTACAGGATGATGCAGAGACTCGGCCCGATCGATTGGCGCCTGGTCTACAGCCACGGGCTCTACTGGTCCATGTACGGTATGAAGCACTGCAAGGATGTCCCCAAGGAACACATCGATCGGCTCAACACGGATCGAACACTCCTGACCTGCCTGAAAACCCTGGCTTGGGAGGGAAAAATGGACTACTTCGCCTCGCGGTGGCGTCTGGGATCCGAGGAACCCATTCCAACTATCCGCTTCCGGTCTGACTGGCGGTTCATTGAAGCGACACACCAGGAGTACATCCGCCTGGGAACTGAACACGCCAAACTCAGAAATGAGAAATTCGAGAAAAATCTTTTATGTGATGGGCATATCAACTTTCTGGCCAATGCGATTGCGGCCCTTTATATCAGGGGACGCCACGAGGAAGCACGGAAGTATTTCGACTGGGTCCGGGATAAATATAACAAAAAAAACGATAAGGTCTGGGGCGCCGATAAGCTCAACAACTCCGTAGTCGCCGGCCTCATCGACCAGGAAAACCTTATCCCCAGGGTGGCCATTGCACAACTGACGGCGTCTCTGCAGATGGCGATAGCGTGGTTGGCGAAGGGTGATATCGCCGCGTTCGAGGGAAACGTTGACTACGCCCGACGCCTCCACGGCGCGTATCACAAGAGCGAAGCGATGAGAACCGAGCGCCTTGCCCTTCCACCTTTGGATGCAATGGCCGCGGGCACTCTCCGCGAACTTCTGGTGCGCCCCAGATTGCTTGACTTCGATCTGTCACTGCCCCAACGGTCGGTTATGTACGCGGCCATGGAGCAACGATGGCCTTTGGTGGTCGCGAACGTCTACGATCTGGTTCGCCGCCCCCTGCTACGCCAATGCCAGGCGGAAGATCTGGATTTCGACAAGCTCTTCCCCCCGCCCAGAGGTCTCAAAGCCGTCCGACAATATCGAATGGACAAGGCGCCACAGCAACGATAACGAGACTCGCTTGCGTGATCCTCATCTCCCGGGGAAACGTTTGATGTGAGCCTGCAATTACCCCCGGACACCACCAACCCCTCCGGCCTGCAGCGAAAATCATCAAGTTCCCGCTGCAGGCGGAGGTTCCTCTTGTTGGTGTCACCCGCTACGCCGTTGTCCGCGACGCCCCAGACCTTACTAATATTGTTTGCATCGAAAATTCACTTCTAACACCGCTCCGGTGTGCGTTTCTTATCGGAACCTGAGACTACCGACTTGATCAGCAACTCATGCATTTCGGCATATCGCGGATCAAGTTGTTGGCGGAATGGCATTTGCATATCACCGGGCCATCGGATAACATCCAGCCCGCTGGTCCCGGACCTCCGTCATGAAAGGCCTATGAATCCATCTCAAGCAATGTGCATATCGGGAAAGGAAAGACAGATGGTAAAGTACTCAGTGAGCCCGGCCGGTGAGAAGTTCGCGATTCCGACCGAAAAGGAACACGCCGAAGAACTCAAACGCCTCAAGAGACTCGTCAACAAGGCCCGCAAGGAAGGCAAGGAGATCGTGGTCGTAATGGGGGTCGGGTTCGTCGGGGCGGTGATGGCGGCTATCGTCGCCGACACCACCGACAAGAAGGGCAAGAGCGCAAAGTTTGTTATCGGATGCCAGAGGCCATCGACCAGAAGCTACTGGAAGATCCCGCTGCTGAATCGGGGCGAATCGCCGGTAAAGGCCGAAGACCCCGAGGTGGATCCGATGATCGCCCGCTGCGTAAGGGACAAGAAGACGCTGACGGCGACTTTCAACAGCGACTGCCTGAAACTCGCCGACGTTGTCGTTGTCGACGTCCAGTGCGACTACAGCAAGCAGGACCTGGGCCAAATGAAGACCGGAGAGGCCGAAATGACCGCCCTGGAAGCCACGATGCGCACCATCGGCGAGAAGGTCGATCCAAAGTGCCTGACCCTCATCGAAACTACCGTGGCGCCGGGCACGACGGAGTTCGTGGCCTGGCCGATCATGAAGAAGGCCTTCGCCAACCGAGGTATCAAGACCACCCCGCTGCTGAGTCACAGTTTCGAGCGGGTCATGCCCGGAAAGGAATACGTTTCGAGCATCCGCGATTTCTGGCGGGTCTGCAGCGGCTGCAACACCGCCGCGCGCAAACGCGTCGTGAAGTTCCTCAAGGAAGTGCTGAACACCGAAGACTTCCCGCTGACGGTCATGGACCGCCCGATCGAATCCGAAACCACCAAGATCGTCGAGAACTCCTACCGCGCCACGACGCTGGCGTTTCTCAATGAATGGTCGCTGTTCGCCGAGCGTAACGGTGTGGACCTGATCAAGGTGATCAAGGCCATCGGAATGCGTCCGACGCACAGCAACATCATATTCCCCGGTCCTGGCATCGGCGGATATTGCCTGCCCAAGGACGGCGGGCTGGGATACTGGGCATACCGCCACATCCTGGGATTCGAAGACGGCGACAGCGTTTTCAGGATCACGCCCACCGCCATCGACGTAAACGACACGCGCGGGCTGCACGTCGCCGAACTGGCGCGCGACGCCCTGCGGAACATGGGACGCTATATCGCCGGCGCCGATATCGTGATCTGCGGCGCCAGTTACCGCCAGGACGTCGGCGACACGCGCTACAGCGGTTCGGAACTGGTCGTCCGCAAACTGACCGAAATGGGCGCCGAAATACGCGTGCATGACCCGTACGTCGACCACTGGTACGAACTCGAACAGCAGGACGTGTATCCCGCCCCGGGCCACTCGTGGTCGAGGTTCTTCCGCAATCAGGACGCCCTGACCGAGGTCCGCGTGACCAAGGATCTGCCCGCGGTGCTCAAAGGCGCCGAAGCGATGATCCTGGCGGTACCGCACGCCCCGTACCTGGAGTTGGCCCCCGAGGATGTCGTAAAGTGGTCCGGCGGACCGCTGGCGGTTATCGACTGCTTCGGGATACTCGACGACGAGAGCATCGCACGGTATTTCGAACTTGGATGTGAAGTCAAAGCCCTCGGCCGCGGACATATCCAGAGGATCAAGGAAGAAGTCAGAAGCAGGAAGAAATAACCCCCCGACCTGCCGCGTGGAAGTTCTGGGTCCGGAACCCCTGGAGATGGTGTAATGGGCCGGCAAAGACGTATTGTGCTGCTGACGGGTGACGGTAAGGGTAAGACGTGCGCCGCCCTGGGAATGTCGCTTCGGGCGGCAGGGCACGGGATGCGCGTGATGTTCCTCCAGTTTCTCAAGAACGACACATCAACCGGTGAGATCGCAGCCCTGGCGAAAATACCCGAGATAGATATCGTTCAGGCCGGGCTCGGCTTCGTGCCAAAGCCCGAAAACCCGCGGTTTTCCGAACACCATCACGCGGCCGAAGCGGCGTTGCAGAAAGCTCGCGACGCGGTCGAATCGGGCGGGTACTCCACGGTCGTGCTCGACGAAGTCTGCGGGGCGGTCGCCTGCGGACTCATCGCTGAAGCCGACGTGCTGGACCTTCTCGATATGATCCGAACCGATCAGTGCCTGGTGCTCACCGGACGCGGCGCGACGCCCGCGATGATCGAAGCGGCCGACACGGTAACCGATCTCCGGCACGTCAAACACGCATACGACTCGGGCCTGCCCGCCCAGAAGGGAGTGGAACTTTGATGACACTCTCCCCCGCCGCGGTCGCCGGTGATTTCGGCTGGTTGAACTGGACGGTATTGGGCGGATATCTCCTTGCGATACTGTTGATGGGGCTTTACTTCTCCCGCCGCGAGAAGAGCACCGACGACTTCTTCCTGGCCGGGCGGCGCATACCCTGGTGGGCCGCCGGTCTGAGCATCGTCGGTACGGGCCTGTCGGCGATCACGTTCATGAGCCATCCCACCAAGGCGTATCTGGGTGACTGGACGCACCTTACGGGCAATCTCGTACCGATCCTCATCATCCCCATAGTAGTGTTGTTTTATCTGCCCTTCTACCGGCGGTTGAACGTAACCAGCGCGTACGAATACCTGGAAAAACGTTTCAATCTCGTGGCCCGACTGATCGGAGGGCTGTTGTACATATGCTTCCAGTTCCTTCGCATGGCAGTAATCCTTTACCTGCCCGCTCTGGCGTTAAACACTGTAGCAGGCCTGGACATCTACACATGCATACTCGCCATGGGCGTGCTGTGTACTATCTACACCGTTCTGGGCGGCGTCGAGGCGGTGATCTGGACCGACGTACTCCAGGTGGTGGTCCTGATGGGAGCGGCGATCGTCTGCCTGGGCATCATCTCCGGAAAAGTTGACGGCGGGTTTGGCGCGGTGATATCAAAGGGTCTGGCCGCAGGGAAATTCAAAGCCGCGAACTTCACTTGGGACCCGAAGGAAGGAACATTGTTCCTGTTGATAGTACTCGGGCGGTTCTTCGGCGACTTCATGCCCAACACCGCCGATCAGGGCATCATTCAGCGATACCTGACCGTACCGGACCTCAAGTCCGCCCGCCGCGCCGCATGGGTTGGCGGTCTGAGCGTTATACCCGTTTCGCTGCTGTTCTTCTCGGTTGGAACGGCGTTATGGGCGTTTTACGATACTCGCCCGGAACTGATCCCCCCTCAGTTTCGAAATGACCAGATTCTACCGCTTTTCATGGTCCAGCAGATGCCCGCGGGGGTCGCCGGGCTGGCTATCGCGGGATTGTTCGCCGCGGCGATGTCCAGCATTGATTCGAGTATGAACTCGGTCTCGGCGGTCGTCACAACCGACGGTTATCGTCGCTTCCGCCCCAAAGCCGATGAGAAAAGCTGTCTGAGGCTGGCCAGGTGGGCGACTGTGCTGACGGGACTGGTCGGAACCGGCGCTGCGCTGATAATGGCTTCTTACGGTGACCAGATCAAATCGGTCTGGGACGTTTTCCTGGGCATACTGTTCCTGATGGGCAGCCCGTTGGCGGGAATGTTCGTACTGGGCATTTTCACGAAACGCGCGAACGGACCGGGAGCTTGCCTGGGCGCGGCGACAGGAACCGCGGTCATATTGCTGCTCATGTACTTCACGAAGCTGAGCGGACTGCTCTATCCGGTCATTGGTCTGGGCGGATGCGTGATTACGGGATATCTGGCGAGCCTGATCCTGCCCGCGTCGAAACCGCGAGATCTGTCTGGGCTCACCATTCACACAACCGACAAACAAAACTGATCCGCACATAAAAACAGCCCGCAGACAGCTACATCTGCGGGCTGCTGTGTGCGTTGGGAACGATTAGCACCAGTAGTGCCCGGTTCTACTTCCTGTCCGCCAGAATCTTGACGTTCTGCAACTCGATCGCTTCCATGTCGTCGCGTTTTTTCTGGAAGTGCCTGTACTTCTTCTCGCCGCCCTCGCCCCAGGCGTTTGCTTCCATGTAGTCGCCGCAATATGGAACCAGCAGATCGATCCAGCACGCAATCTTGTCGAGTTCTTCGGTCGAGAGTTTCGTCTTGTTGTGCCCTTTCTTGAGCATGACCATCAGCTTGCTCTTGGCTGATCCGGCAAAGTACGGCGGGATCATCGGCGGGATCGACTGGACGTTCAACCACTGAACGATCTCGTTAGGCCGCCCGTTGCGCGTCAAGGCGATGTATGAATCGCTCCATTTCCGCCCGCCACCGGTGCTGTGGGTCTCGCCCAGGAGGCTGTAGGCCTTCTTGATCTTGGGATCGCCCTTGGCGACCGGTTTGGCGACTATCGTCTTGGGCGCTGGCGCCGCGGAACCGGGCTCCATGTCGTACAACGCCACGTCGATATACTGCCCGCCACTGGTCTGATGACATTGGACGGCGATGGTGTTCTTGCCCGCTTTGAGGACGGCGAATCCCGTGTCGCTCAGTTTCAACGGCCGGTAGTCAGTGACAAACCCATTGGCCGAAGCGACTGGTACGCCGTTGATGTAGATCTTGACGTCCTCATCGTGGCAGACCACGAATTGGAAGCTGTTCTTTCCACGTCCGGTCAGGTCGAAGGTCGTTCGCATCCAGATGTCCGGAGTCTTCCAATCCGTATTGCGCTTTCCGCCAGGGGTGTTGCTGCTTCCGAACCCGGCAGTCCCGAGCTTCCACTTCGAATCGTTGAACGCGGGTTTCGTCCAGTCCGTTTTCGGCTTGGCTGTGGTATATTTCCACTTGCTGAGTTTGGGCAGGATGGGCTTGGCCTTGGAGAGATTCAGCTTCGAGACGGGCCTTCCGCGGGCCGGAACCTTGGGCGACCTGGTACGGTCCATGTGGCACTTGATGCAGTGCTTATCCAAGATCGGCTGGATTTCCTTGGGGAAGCTGAACCCGCGCGGCTTGCCGTAAAAGTCGGTAAGCGGTTTGGGACCGGCTTTCATCGCCATCGTGGTCCTGGTCGGCGGCGAGGTGGCGTTCTTGTCTTCGTGGCAGCCGATGCAGGCGAAGTTCTCGCCTGGCATGAGCGTCGACCAGCTTCGCATGGACTGCACGACGTATCCGTCGGCGTCTATGAGCTGGAAGTACAAGGGCATTCTGGCGGGCGCCTCGAAGAACGCCGAACCGTCAGAGTGGACTTTCGCCTCACCGATAACCGTCTTGGTATCCCACGTACCGTTGCGGATCGCCACCGGCGTGCTGACCAGCGCCCCGCCGCCCGGTCCGCCATTACCGTTGCTATGCACCCCGGCCGCTCGGAAGCCGATCGTTACGACGCGCAGCTTCTTGACCACGCCCCGATCGACGCCCTTCAGGCCGGGACCGAAATACACATCCTGCACGTAGTAGGTGCCCGTCTTCTTCTTGTAGTCGACAACGCTCGGGCGCACCGGCGGTCTCTTGCGGGCCATGAGAAACACCGGCTGGTTGCAGGATATCTTCGGATCGTCGACGAGCAGTTCGCGAGCGGCGTCCTGTCGCACGTAGTAGATGCCAAACCCGTTCATCGAATCGCGGCGTGTCTGGTGGGCGCTGTAGACCGCGATGTATTCCTTCTCGTTGAGGGGGTAAGGATACATGTAATGCCCGTTGAAGCCGGTATACCCGTCGACGCGCCTGTAGCGGCGGTCTTTCTTGTCAGCCACCACCGGCGCCACCAGCGTAACGCCCTGGGTCTCCTGGCGCCCCTGCTTGACGTCGATCAGGATCAGCGACCCGGTCTGGATGCTGTGGTGACCTGTGGCGATGGCGATGAGCTTGTCCGAACCGGGAATACCGCGCGCGTGCCCGATTGTCGTCGGGAACCACGAGTTGTTTCCGTAATATTCGGTCTGTGCCGTCCCGTCGATATTCATCTGAAACAGCGGTTGGGGAAAGAGCTGACCGCGATCGTTGTAATCCCATCGCGTGTAGACCACTCGCCCGTCGGCAAGCACCTGCGGGTAGTTCGAGTGGACCTGGTCGAATCCGACCCGCCTCATGAGTTTTCCGTCCTTATCGCAAATGTAGAGGTTGGAGACTTCCGTCCACCAGCAGTCGACGGTCTGCACGCAGCGCGTCGAGTTGAACATGATATTGCCATTGGGCAGGTAAATGCCCTCGTAGTCGGCGAAGCCAAGCCCGAAAGTAAGCTGGCGGATCTTCCGCGTCGCCACGTCCATCTCGTAGAGATGATAGTCGTCCTTGCGATCGGACTTCTTCCATGAGAACAAGATTCGCTTTCCGTCGTACGAGACGTCGGGGTCGCGGATCACGCCCTTGGGGTCGTCTATCAGCGTCGTCACCTTTCCCCG
>JADHXQ010000075.1 GCA_016782885.1 Phycisphaerae bacterium
GCGCCCGTAGCTCAATGGATAGAGTGCCTGCCTCCGGAGCAGGAAGTTGGAGGTTCGAATCCTCTCGGGCGTATTCTTCGGCGTACTACCGCCCGAAACAGATGATGCTTCCGTCGGTGGTCGCCAGGTATAGTCGACCGCCTGCGGCGATCAGTCCGTCGAATATTGGGGTGGTTTTCAGTTTGATCTCGCTTAGCTTGCTACCGTCGGCGATCGAGAACTCGCAGAAACTGCTTCCGAGTCGGCCTTCAAATGCGGCGTAGGGGTCCTTGGCGGGGACTGTGTTTGGCGGTCCAACTACGAACAGTTTTCCGCCGGCCAGCACCATTGACATCACGCGGACCTGGATATCCTTCTTCCATTTTGCGGGATTCTTGCGGGAGTATCCCGGGCCTTTTTCGCGATTGGGGGCCTTGAGGATCGGTTCGTTCGAGTTGGCGTCTGCAAACAGTTCGTATCCCATCTGTTCGGGAATGAAGTACGGACTGTGCCCGCCGGCATACCATCTGCCCCCGTGCCTGGTAAACACCTTCACGCCATAAGTGGTGTTCTTGTCGAAGCTGAGTATCTGCCCGGACTTAGGGCCCAGGTTTGAAAAGTAGAATCCCGGCCAGGTTTTGCTGTAGCTCCAATACGTACGATCGTACCACGTGTCATCCACGAACCCCTTGGTCGACATCAGGTGCAGGCCCATCGGGCGTGCGCCGAGGCTCGTCGACCGCGGCGAGGCGTGGCGCGTCAGGTCCGGGTTCAGGCGCACCTGGTACATGTACAAATCCTCGCCGTCGCTGGTGAGTACGTCCGACAGGGCGCCGTCCATATCGAACGGGCGCCCCGGGTCTTTGCTTATGTCCGGACGCTTGTCGGAGACAACGTTTTTGTGCAGCAGCTTGCCAGTGGCCGCATTTAGCCCATAGACGCGAATCCCGCCGTCGAGAAAGCTCGACCGGCCGGCCGCAAAGTAGACGATATCGTTCTGAACCAGCACCGCCCCATTAACCGGCCAGGACGACTCCAACTGCTCAAACCCGACTATCTGTCGCTCGACGGGTGCGGCGCGAAACTTCCAGGCCAACTTCCCGTCTAAAGCCGACAGGCAGTAAACCCAACCGTCGCGGCATCCAAACAGCAGGCTGTTGCGATACGCCGTCGGAGCCGAATCGATGCGTCCGCCGGCTACGAAAGCCCAGAGCGTCTTGCCCACTTTGGCGTCGAGACAGTGGATCGTGTGCGCATCCTTGTCTGCGACGAACAGCTTACCGCCCGAGACGACAGGTTGGGACAGCTTCCGCCCCACCGCCACTTTCCAAAGCTGCCTGGCTTCGGATGGAATCTTCGTATCGCTGCTTCCGCTGCGGAACTGATCGCGGCGATACGCAGGCCAGTCCAGCGGGCTGGCGGGCACCGGGTTGCTGCTTGATACTACGTCGTACGCCGGTCCGCGAACCAGCGGGTTGGCGGTTTGGGCTTTCGTCGGCGGGTCGGTCGCATTGAGCGCATTGAACCCTTTCAGCACCACGCCGGGATAGCAGAAACACTGGTGCGACGGAGCATAGGTGATCCCGTTGGCCGGCATCACGCCGTATGCGCAAACGCCCCTGATCCAGTCGTGCCGCATGTGATCATCGCCGGCGAGGTCCAGGAATTCCGCCCCGCGTTTTGGCAGTATGAGGTATCGCCCGGTGGCTTTGGCGGGATAGCATCTAACGTGATGGCCTTGACTTAGCAGGTTCGACAGCGCGATTGTCCTGGCGACTTTACCGGTCTTGGGATCGTATCCCTTGAACCTGAGGGCTCCGCCTCGTCTCCCGCCTTCTCCGACCTGCATGGAGCCCTCTTCAATCACGGGCCAAACCGCGCCCTGCGCGCAGAACAGCCCGGTTGACACGAAACAGTTGCTAGGCGCGACCGACCTTACCTTCGGACCGGTCCAGAGTTTCTTGCCCGTTTCGAGCGCCAGCGCCGTCAGACCGTCCCTGGCCGAAAACAGCACCGAGCCCTGGTAAATAACAAGCATGCCGGTGTTCCCTTTGCGGAATATCTCGCCACCGCCCGGGCCGCGAGGCTTGGTCTTCTCCGCGCTGGGCGATCGCCAAAGTTCCTTACCGGTCTTCTGGTTCAGGCAAACGACCTCTTTATAGTTGTTGTAGCAGACTCTCCCCTTCGCCGCAGCAAGCGTCAGCGGGACCAGCGCATGTTTCGTCTGATGCTTCCAGAGCGTTTTACCGGTGGCGGCGTCGACAGACATCACGTACTCGCGGACATCGAGCCACTTTTTCTTATCGTTGGTGTCGGCAGCATCGCGAACGCGGAGGATCAAGGCGCCGTCTGAGGCGATAATTTCGTGGGCGTCAGCGGTATCCTTATATACCGCCAGCGTCTTGCCCGTCGCGGCGTCGAGAACGAAAACCGGGCCGCAATATGAAAGCGTGACGTAGAGGCGGTCCTTGACCGCCACCAGGCGCCGTGGAAGAACCAGCGGGTTCGAGCGAAACCCGTAGTTGCCCCACGCGCCGGGGCTCCAGTCCTTCATCGGCCGCTGCCAGAGTTTGATCCCGTTGAACGCCCCGCGGGCGATCAGCGCCCATCGCGGGGGAAAGCGCTTGTTCTTGTCGTATATCTGTATGATTCCGCGGAGCCCATCGTCCATGATGTAGAACATCCGCCCGTTGGCGGAAACGAGGGCGGCGATACTGGAGTTGTATTCGTGGCTGCGACACCACATCGGACCGGACTTCCACTGCATGCTGTTGGGCGGTTTGATCTTTTTGTCCCGGGCAACGGCGTTGTTGTCCGGACCGTGGAGATAGTGACTCCATTCGTCGATATCCGCGGGCCAGGGCCTGGTGAACTTCACGTAACCGCCGCCAATGCTTGAAACGGCATGCGGAATCTTCGACAACCATTTCTTTCCGCAGGCCTCCTTGACCACCGCCACACCGCCCGGCGCCAGGACCCTGAGAATCTCGCTCGGGGCGCCGGGAAAATCGCATTCGACGAGCACCATGTTTACCAAGCCGTCAGCGTAAGGCAGAGCCCCTCGGTCCCACTGACGGACAGACACCGGCCCGTACAACCCCTTTGACTGAATATGCTTGCGCGCGATCTCTATCTTATTCGGATCCCCGTCAAGTCCATGAACCGTGTAGCTGTCGTTTGGTCGCAAGCCGCCGGTCAACTCGCCGCCGCCGCAACCGACATGCACGACCAATCCTCCCTGAACACCGGCGTCGGTCACTATGTCACCGGCAGCCGAAACTCCAAAAACGCATAGAAACCCGACAAGCATCACTCCGCAAGATGTGCGACATAATCCTTCACTCACAATCGTATCTCCATTCGTGCGGCGTCACTTCTCGAAGGCCATTACTTCCACCAGGTGGCGCCCGGTATTGGCAGAGTTGTGCGTTTGCGTCACTCGTATGTATCGCACCGCTCGGGCGGGAAACTTGCACGTGTAGCCCTTGGCGGTGGAAAGCTCCCTGTTGTCTCGGCGGTCGGCCGCCACCCGCCATTTCTCACCGTCCAGCGACGTCTCGACGGTGAAACCGTAGAAGCGTTTGTCCCCGTAGTATCCGACCACCACGATGCGGGAGACGGTGGTTGGCTTGACGAGATCGACCCGCCACCAGGCCTCTTTGCCGTCGGCGGCGTCGGTGGCCCAGTAAGAGTCGGTCGATCGGGTGTGTCCGTCGTTGGCGAGCCTGGCCGGGTACGGTTTCAAGGACGACGAGCAGGTCGCCGGTTTGCCGGTTGTCAGACTGGGCGCTTCGGGCTTGAACGCCGAACCGTATTTTCGCATGAGTTTCCGGGCGACTTCGAGGCTCCGGCCGCGAGGCTCGTGGGGGTATGTCTCGCGCGCCGAGGCCCAGTCGGCCTCCCACTTCAGCAGTCGCCCGCCGAACGCCTTGGCGTCAAATGGCTTATCCGCCTTGAGCGCATCGCCGAGCGCCTTGAAGTACATCGCCCAGCGTTTGCGATAGAACCCGCCGAGCATTCCGGACCATTCCTTACAGGCATAATCGCGGATAACCTTGCCCGTGCCCCAGAGCGTCAATACGCGGCGGGCGTTCCATTCGTATTT
This sequence comes from Phycisphaerae bacterium, assembly GCA_016782885.1. Lineage (GTDB taxonomy): Bacteria > Planctomycetota > Phycisphaerae > SM23-33 > SM23-33 > BS750m-G57. The sequence goes on from JADHXQ010000075.1 coordinate 4,085, forward strand.
TGCCCGTTCCGTGTCATTATCGCCCCAGCGTTTGGCGTCGTTGAGCCATCGCCCCAGGAGAAACTCCTTGCGCGTCGCCAGCAGTTCGTCAATATCATCGATCAGTTGCAGAAATCGCCCGCCGGCCTCGGCGAATCGCTTGCTGTCTTTGGCGCGGTATGCCTCGATAACATCGCGATGCAGTTCGGCGGCGTGGTTCGATAGCACCTGGCGGGCGACGTTTACCAGATCGTATCGGTAAGTGTCGGCGCGTCCGAACTTTTCGCTCGCCTCAAGCAGCCCCCGCCACGCCGCGGCCAGGCGAGTGTTGCTATAAGGCGCCCCGCCCATCGGACGCAGCGTGGGCACACGATCAATAGGAGATCGCCCGCGAAGCCTTCTTGCGTATACCGTCTCATGCAGCGCCCGCCATGCCGCTTCGGTGTTCGAGTCGGACTTACCGTAGCGGCTGCGGGCGTAATCCCGCAGGTACGCCTTAACGTCGACCGGCCCGTCGCCCCAGGCCGAGGCAAACATCAGATCGTAGACCACCGGATTCTGACCGAGCCCTTCGTTGACAAATCCCAGCCCGACCATCCGCCCGGAGTTCGGATCGGAGCGGGCGGCATGGGAATCTTGTGCAATACGGTCCAGCCCGCCGCCGAGAAAGGTAACGTTACCGAAGTTCTGGATATTGCACCAGACCCACGGCTTGCCGCAGAACGCCTTGGTGCGGGACCACATCGGCGTCTGCTCGCAAAACAGGTCCAGCACGACCATGCGGTCGTTGGGCACCGCGCCCAGGAATGCTTCGATGCGCCCCTGGGTCCAGAAACTCCTCTTGTACATGAACGTCCAGCCCTGGAGCACCCAGACGGCTTTGGGGTCCGTACGGGCCATACCATCGAGAATCGCCCGGCTCAGCGAGTTGAGAAACTTCGCATCTCCGCTGGGCGGCGTCATCTCGATGAACGTGTCCGCCGCGTAAAGGTGGTCCGTACCGAAACGCCGCCGCTGCTCTTCCATGTAAATCTTTGCGATCCGGGGGTACAGCGGATCGAGCGGGTCCAGCAGATTGGCCCGCCACTCGAGCCAGCGGATCTGGTGCAGCTTGGCTTTGGGGAATTTCTCTTTGATCGCGGGCGGTACGTGTCCGGTGAAGCCCTGGAGCACCGGCGTCATGCCGAAGCCGCGCTGGCGGGCGAGAATGCGTTTCTGGAGCGTTTCGTGCCTGTCGATCCATTTCTGCGGCAGGGGCCCGCCCCAACCGTCGAGGCAGCCCATCCATCCGAACGGGAGGTAAGGCGGACCGGCCAGAAATGCTTCGATCTGCTTGCCGGTCAAGCCCAGCTTTCGCCCCACGCCCTGCCAGACGGATTCCTGACCGGTAACCGACAGCGGCATGTTGATACCGTTCAGCGCCATCCAGTCGATCAGCTCCTCCCAGCGACCCCAGTCCCACCACGGCAGGGAGTAACCAAAGCAGCAGTAGTTCAGGAAGTAGCGATAGCGATACGGGCTGACACGCCGGACCCCTGAATTGACCGCGGGCAGGGTATCGGGCAGATTCAACTGGCGACCGCCCAGCGATACATGACAGTGGCAATACTGCTTGAGATACCAGTTCAGCCCGACGGCCATCGATACGCCATTATTGCCGCCGATAACAACCCGCCCTCCGCTGCTGGAGATATCGAAGACATCCCGGTTCTTGTCGGCTGGGATGACCTTGAAAGTGAACTCCCCGGCGCGCTTGGGCAGTATTCGCTTCACCAAGGCGTCTGCGGCGCCAACGCCGGAGGCTTGCGACGGTTCGGCGCCTAGAACCGGCCCTGGGGAAATAACCATACACGCAAGAAACGCCAACCCGATCCGCCACAGCTTCAAATCAGGACGCATATCCACCGCTCCTTTCGCCCAATCCCCGGAACCCCCCGCATCGCCAGCCCTCTCAGGCCAGGTAACGGGAATCGACGCGGGTGAACGATTTCATTTCTTTGGCGAGTTCTTCGTATCCTTCGCGGCCCATCAGAGCGAAGGTCGCCCGCTTGCCCAGTTCTACCGCGGGCTGATCGTAGGCGTTTATATTCAGCAGTTCGCCAGCCAGGCTGGTGACGAACTCGTACAGGTAGATGAATTCGCCCACCGATTGCGGCGTGATCGAATTGAACTGGATCGTCACGGTAGGCCGCTGCGATTGGGCCATCGCGTATTCGGTGGCGCGCTTCTCGGCGAGGAGTATCTTGGCCAACTGCTTCTTCCGCAGGTACGTCAGGCCGGGCACGTCGGCGAACACGTCCGGCACGCGAACCTTGCCCGGATGCTTGGCTACGTCCAGGAATATCGTGAACTTGTCGTTGGGCCCTTCGCGGTAGAGCTGCACCTGCGAATGCTGGTCGGTGGTCCCGAGCGCCTTTATCGGCGTCGGACCGGTGAATACTTCGTTACCGTCGCGGTCGGTCCGCTTGCCGAGCGACTCGGCCCAGAGCTGGCGATACCAGTCGGCAAGGAGGTACAGGCGGTTGGAGTACGGCATCATCACGTGCATCGGCTTGCCCTTGGCGGTGAACATCAGGTGCTTGATCGCCGCCAGCACGCACGCAGGATTCGACCGCCAGTCGGCGCCGATCGCTTCGACGCGCTCCTTCATCGCCCCGGCGCCGGCAAGGAGCGCCTCGATGTCGATCCCGCACATCGCCGCCGAAAACAGCCCCACCGGCGACAGCACGCTGAACCGCCCGCCGACGTCGCCCGGGACGGCGAGCATGTCGTATCCGTCGGCTTTGGCGATCTCGTGCAGCGTGCCTTTTTCGGTGTCGGTGGTGGCCACGATGTGACTGGCGAAATCATCACCGAGTTTCTTGCGCAGCGCTTCGCGGAATATCATAAACTGGCTGGCGGTTTCAGCCGTCTCCCCACTCTTGGAAATCACGTTTACCAGCGTAGTCTTCAGGCGCCTGCCCAGAAACTTCAGCGTATCGCCCACCAGCGCCGGGTCCACGTTGTCCAGAACGAACAGGCGCGGACCGGAGCGTTTCTTGTCGGTGAGCAGATTGTAGGTCACCGGGTTCAGCGCCGATTGAACCGCGATGTTGCCCAACGCGCTCCCGCCGATACCGAGCACGACCAGGTCGGTCGTGATCGGGCGGTACTTATTGACCAGGGCGGTTACCTGCGCGGTATATTTGGTATTACCAGGAAGCTCTGAGTACCCCAACTCACCGCTGCGGCAGCTTTCGACAACCGTGCTGTGCGCCTCGCGGACGGCCGGCTCGATCCCGTCGAGATCGTCGCGGGTCACTCCATGCACCGGACCGACGATTGTGTCGGTTGCGTTTTTCCAATAAAGCTGAAGCATCTTGGATGTTCCTCAGTATTCAGTATTTTCAGTATTTTTAATATTTGATCTTCGGCGCTATTCTACAGATCACCTGATATCAAGATCGAAAGAGTATCACGCCGCCGGGAAGATTTCCAGACCAAGTGCCGATTGAGTCAAGGCGATCACATCTGAATCCCTTTTGCTGGAAACTGGAGCAGGTAATCGTTATCCAGTCGGACCCGCAGATAGCCCACAGATTGCTATCTGTGGGCTGCCGTTCTGAGAAACGGTGAGAAAAAGAAAGATAACGCAGACGACGAAGAAATCGACGACATTCTCGTGCGGGTGGAGTAAAGCTGTGGTCGGGTCGATATAATGTGTTAGTGTCGTTCGTAGACGCGACGTCTCGTCGCGTTGATCAAAGCGGCGGGACGCCGCTTCTACGTGAAAATTGGAATTGGCGGATGCACACGGACGGTTTTTTGGAATTGTCCGGGTGTGCTTGTGCGCGCATAGATAGCGAAAGCGGTTTAACTGCTTCAATAATCATGCTTGAGCGGATACTTAACAGTGAGAAGCTTCGATCGGCGGCGGAGAGATTGGCGCCGGGGGAGGCTGTGCGCTTCGGGGGCGTTTGGGGTTCGGCGGCGGCGATGATCGGCGGTGCGCTGGGGCGGATCTCGCGGCGGCCGATACTGTTTGTAACCACTCATCTCGACGACGCCGACGCCCTGGCGGACGATATCGAGCTTTTCACCGGGCGGGCGGCGCAGATCTTCCCGGCGTGGGAACTCGAGGTCGGCTCGGAGCACGTTAGCGACGATATCATCGGCGAGCGGATGCGGATATGCACTCTGCTGGCCGAATCGCCCGCCGAGCGCGACGAGCCGGTGGACTTCCTGGTCGCGCCGGTGATGGCGCTTCTCCAGCCGGTTCCGACGCCGCGGGCATTGGCCGATGCGAAGCTGTCTCTGCGTCTGGGAGGCGAGGTCCCGCCCGAGGAGATCATCGGTTGGCTTGTCGATTCGGGGTTCGAGCGGGTCGACCAGGTCGACCGGCCCAGCGAATTCGCCCGGCGCGGCGGGATAATCGATATATTCCCCACGGGCGTCGGACAGGCCATCCGCGTGGAGTTTTTCGGCGACCAGATCGACTCCATCCGCAAGTTCGACCTCGACACGCAGCGCAGCACGGAGAAGATCGAGGCGTTCGATCTGACGGGCACAGCCGCCGGCCGCCGGACCGATCCCGACCAGACAACTCACCTCGGAGCGTACCTCGACGCCCGGACGATTGTCTGCACGGCCGAGCCGCAGGCGGTATTCGAACTGGCGGGCGATACTTACCGGCGTCTCGGCGAAAAGGCGGCGGACGACCGCCAGATGGTCTCCCGCCGCATGGGGACCAGGAGCGGCGATTCAGGGCTCGGAATGTTCGAGCCTCAGGAGGTGTTCGATTCGCTCAAGGCCCTGGCGGCCGCCGAGATGTATACGTTCTCAGCCGCCGGTGATGACGTCGTGGGCATGGGGATTCGCAGCATCGAGAAGCTCGCACTCAACACCCAGGAAGCATTAACCCAACTCGATAAACTCTCGCAGGCCGCCGACGTGTGGGTCTACTGCGAGAACCCCGCCGAGCGCGACAGATTTCTTGAACTGCTGGCGGCTTCGCATCCGGAACTGGGCAAGCGGATTAAAACGGGCATCGGGCATCTGGCCGCGGGCTTCTACTGGCCCGACGAGCGGTTTGTGGCCGTCGGGCACCACGAGGTTTTCCACCGCTTCGCCAAGGTCCGCCGCATACGCCGCATGCGAACCGGTCGCCCGATCGATTCCATGCTGGACCTCCAGGTCGGCGATTACGTGGTACACCTCTCACACGGGATAGCGAAGTTCGAGGGCCTGCGTCACATCGACCGCGACGGTGTGTCCGAAGAGTATCTCTCGCTGCGATTCGCCGACAACGCGAAGATGCACGTGCCGACGTCGAGTATCAATCTCGTACAGAAGTACATCGGCACCCGCCAATCCCGCCCGACGCTCAGCAAACTCGGCGGGCGGCTGTGGACCAGGCAGAAGGACCGGGCGATGGACGCCGTTCGCGATCTGGCCGCAGACATGCTCCGAATCCAGGCGATGCGACAAGCAATCAAAGGCTTCAGCTACCCGCTGGCCAGCGAGTGGCAGCAACAGTTTACCAACGAGTTCCTGTACACCGAGACCGAAGACCAGATCACCACGATGCAGCAGATCGACGCGGACCTGCTGACCGACAGGCCCATGGACCGCCTGGTCTGCGGGGATGTGGGATACGGTAAGACCGAGCTGGCGATGCGGGCGGCGTTCAAGGTCGCCGAGGCCGGCAGGCAGGTGGCGATACTCGTACCGACTACCGTGCTGGCCGATCAGCATTTCCGGACATTCAGCGAGCGATTTGCCGACTACCCGTTCGAGATCGACGTCCTTTCCCGCTTCCGCACCGCGGGCCAACAGGCCAAATTGCTCAAACGCCTCGTGCTGGGCAAACTCGACATCCTCATCGGAACCCACCGGATGCTCAGCGACGACGTGCGGTTCGCAAACCTCGGACTTGTGGTTATCGACGAGGAGCAGCGTTTCGGAGTGGCCCACAAGGAACGCCTCAAGTCCATGCGCGCCAGCGTCGACGTCATGACGCTTACGGCGACTCCGATCCCGCGCACGCTGCACATGGCGCTGCTGGGGCTGCGAGATATCAGTTCGCTGATGACGGCGCCGATGGACAGGCGGTCGATCCACACCGAAGTCTGCCAGTACGACCCGTCGCTGATCCGCTGGGCGATCCAGCGAGAACTGGCTCGAGGGGGGCAGGTGTTTTTCGTACACAATCGCGTGGGCAATATCCAGGCGGTGGCTAGTCGGGTCCGCGATCTCGCACCCGAAGCCCGCGTGGACGTCGGACACGGACGGATGCACGAGCATGAGATGGAGCGGGCCATGCTGCGATTCGTCGCCGGCGAAACCGACGTGCTGGTCTGCACCACGATCATCGAATCGGGGTTGGATATCCCATCAGCCAACACGATGATCATCTGCGACTGCGACCGGTTCGGTCTGGCCGCCCTGCACCAGCTCCGCGGGCGGGTCGGACGCTACAAGCACCGCGCCTACTGCTACATGCTGCTGGGCGAGAATCGCGGCGTTTCGCCGGTGGCGGCAAAGCGGTTGAAGGCCATCGAGGAATTCTCCGATCTCGGCGCCGGTTTCCAGATAGCGATGCGCGACCTGGAGATTCGCGGCGCGGGCAATATCCTCGGTCAGGAGCAGAGCGGGCACATCGCGGCGATCGGTTACGAGCTGTATTGTCAACTGCTCGAAGGCGCCGTATCCGAGCTCCACGGCGAGAGCAAGGTGGCGGCTCCGGTCCAACCGGCCCATATCGAACTCGGGATCGGGACGTATATTCCGCGGGCGTATATTCCGTCTCAGCGCCAGCGGATGGAGGCCTACCGGCGCCTGGGGCGATGCGAGCTGAGCAAGGACCTCCAGCAGATCCGCGGCGATCTGTCGGACGTCTACGGACCGCTGCCCGGCGAAGTCGAAGAACTGCTGGACATGACCGAAGCACGCGCCCTTGCCGGAAAAGCCGGTATCGAGAGCATCGTGCTGATCAAAAGCGACATCGTTTTCACGATTCGTGATCCGGCGGCCGCAAAACACGTGTTCGACGGCGCCTCCGGTACGGTCAGGATGCCCGACAACCATACCGTCCACTGGCGACTGCCGGCGCCCTACTTGCAGATGCCGACCCTGCTGCGTATCGTACTAAAGCAATTGCGGCAGGCCGCTGGAAAGGTATAATGATCGTCTGAACATCGAATCGCACACGAACTTGAACATGAATCTAATGCGAATTATCACGATCACCGCGGTGGGAGCTCTGGTGGCGGGACTGCTCGGATGCTCCTGGGGCGACGCCCAGTTTGAATGGCCCTGGAACCGCCAATCGGCGCCCGCAACCCATCCGGCGTGGACTTCCTCTGAGAACTGGCCCCAACGTCCCCAAAAACCACCGGAAGATCCCAACACGGCAAGGTCGAAAGATCCCGGCGTCGCCACGACCCGACAGGCGGCGACGCGACCGGCAAGAGGGCGGGACGAACCAATCAAGATCGGAGAAACCCGCGAGATTACTACTTCCGTGCTGCCAATAAAGGGCAAGTTCATAACCGTCCAGGAAATCCTCCATGATTCCAAAAACGAGCTGTTGGCAATTGAGTGCGACCTGAGGTTCGAAGAACGCGTCAGACGTGTCGTCAATAGAGCCATTTTTCGCCGCATCAACAACGAACTTGTCTTCTCGGAAGCCGATGCCAGGTTGAGCAAGCCCCAGAAAGAACACGTCAGCACGCAAGTGGATGAGATCCTGCGCAACATGATCGCCGATGCCGGTGGAAGCAAAACGAGACTCGAGAAGTTACTGTCCGAAGAAGACCTCACTCTCAAGGAGTTGATGGAGGAGCATAGGCGCAGGATTACCGTGCGACTGTACCAGCAGATCAAGTTTCTTCCGGCGATCTCGATAACCCGCCAGATGCTCCTTGGCTACTACACCAAACACAAAGCTGACTTCAGCACCGAAAAGAAGGTCGGTATGCAGCTTATCGCCGTGATGCCCAATAAGTTTCTGCCACCTGGCATCGGAAACGAACCAACCCTGCGGGAACTCGGTAAGGCACGCGCAGCAGCAAAAGAGGAAATAGACAAGGCGGATAAACTACTGAAAAACGGGGTGGACTTTACGGAAGTAGCCGGGAAATTCTCGGCCATCAACCCCAAAACCGGTGGAACGCTGGATCCTTTACCGGCAGGCAGTTTGCGCCAGAAGGAAGTCGAAAAAGCCGCATTCGCCCTCGAGCAGGGTCAAAGAAGCGGTATAGTGGAAACCCCGCTTCTCAAGAATGATGAGGGTAAGATAGTAAACTACGGAGGTTTCTACATAGTCAAGGCCTACGAGGTCCAGGAAGGAAGGATTATCAGCTTTGAAGATGCACAGGAGGCGATCGACAAAATCCTCCGAGCAGAGCAGCTCAAACGCCTTACCGACAAGTTCTCCGAACGACTGTACAAAGAGTCCAGAATACCGCAATCGCCCGAGTTTGTGGAGACCGCCATAGACGAGGCCATCAAACGCTACTGGAAGCCGCCGACAAATCCATAGGCCTCCATCGTCGGGCGGACAAGATGTTTGCATTTCCACACGGACGCAACAGCCCTTGCTTTGAAAGGACACAAGGAACGGCGCGAAGATGTAACGGCGACGGCTCCTTGCCACGGATGGACACCGATGAAACGAATCTAGAAACGGCTGCGGCAACGGCAACGACAACGGCTTTTTGCCACGGAAAACACGGAAATAGAAACGGCTGCGGCAACGGCAACGGCTTTTTGCCACGGAAAACACGGAAAGCACGGAAATAGAAATGGCACTGGTTTTCTTAAGAATCTATACGACCAGTCTTTCGATTGTTGCTTTGGGGTATGAACCGAAGTTTATGAGAAGTCCCAGACGGATGTTGGCGGCCTTCAGGTAATTAATGACTTGGGCGCGGTGTCGGGGAGTGATGTTCTTTACGCCTTTCAGTTCAAGGACAATTTCACCGTAACAGATCAGATCCGGCTTGTAGATTTGTTCGAGGGGTTCGCCTTTATACGAAAGTGACAAATCCTTCTGAGCTTCAAAAGGAATTCCCTGCTTCTCCAATTCCTTCTCCATGCACTCCTGATAAACGGCCTCAAGAAAACCGCATCCCATCTCACGGTAGACCTCAAACACCGCCCCCCGTATCGCATAACTCTCATCCTTCAATAACAGTGTTCCCATTCCCATACCGCCCATATCTAAAAGGTTCTAAGCCGTAGCAATTTCTATTTCCGTGTTTTCCGTGTTTTCCGTGCCTTCCGTGGTAGAGAAGCCATCGCCGTGGCCTTCACTACATCAATGTTATCCGTGTTCATCCGCCTGGCCTCCGAAGCCTCGGCGAAGGCAGATGGCAAAAAGCCGTTGTCGTTTCTGTTTCCGTGCTTTCCGTGTTTTCCGTGGCAAAAAGCCGTTGTCGCTGCCGTTGCCGTAGCCGTTACTACATCCGTGCTATCCGTGCCTTCCGTGGTAGAAAGCCGTCGTCATTCTTCGTCCTTTTGAATCTGGTCGAGCCCCTTCCTGCCAAATATTTTACCGTCCCAGCGGTAGTTCCTGATGGCCTTGACGATATCATTTGCGACCTGGACCGCCGCCAGCCCGTCCTCTGCCGACACTACCGGCGGTTCACCGTCGACAACCGTTCTTCGGAATGCACTCACCTGGCGGGTCAGCGGATCCAGTGAATCGTCTATGACCAGATCCTCGGTGTTGACCAGTTCCTTGTAGTCCACGTTACCAGCCAGTTCCGCAAGGTCTTCGACCTCCATCTCTCGCGCCATCTGGATCAGGTCGAGGTTCTTGGACTTCTGGATCACCACGCCGACCTTCTTACCGTAGTCCAGCGACAGATAAGCGCTCTCGGAAAACACTCGCATTTTCCGTTCGGTCTTGATCGCCAGACGGCTCGCGCTGATCGAAGCGCAGCAACCGTTGTCGAAAACGAGCCTGGCGCTGCAGATGTCCTCATGCTCGCCCAGTACGTTGATACCGACGGCGTGCAGGCTTTCGACGCTTCCACCGGCCAGCATGAGCGTCAGGTCGATGTCGTGGATCATCATGTCCAGCACAACGCCGATGTCGGCGGATCGGAACGTGAACGGACTGATGCGATGGGCCTCGATGAACTTGGCCCGGATATCGTACTTCTGCATAGCCACCACAAGCGGGTTGAACCGTTCGGTATGTCCGACCTGGAGACTGGCGCCGGTTTTTTCCGCCAGTCGGATGAGCTTCTTGCCGGCTTTGACATCGTCGGTGAAGGGCTTCTCGATCAGTACCGGCTTTCCGGCCTCGATAAACGGTCTGGCCGCGTCAAGGTGATGGAGCGTCGGTACGGCGATGATGGCCGCATCGACAAGTTCAACGGCCTGATTGGCGTCGATCAGAGCTTTACAGTCTCTCTGGCGCGCCACTTCGTTGGCACAGGCCTCGTCGGTATCCACCACACAGACCAGTTCGGCATCGTCCATCTGCGACAGCACGCGAGCGTGCAGTTTGCCCATTCGACCAGTCCCAACCACCGCCACGCGAAAGCTCATCTGATTTATATCTCCAATGTAAGTATATCCAGTTGTTATCCTACTGGCGGACCTTGTCGGCGTCTACCAGCATGAATTTGATTTCAGCTTCGGCGGCTACTTCGCCGTCGACCCTGGCGGTGCATTTGCAGTGTCCCATCTTCGGGCGCACCCGCAGTGACTCTGCTTCGATGACCAGGCGGTCTCCGGGACGAACCGGTTTGCGTATTCTTGCATTGTCGATGGCCAGTAATATCGCGACCTTGCCCTCCCGGGCCAGATGGCGCCCCAGCAATATCCCCGAAAGCTGCGCCATTGCCTCTACAATCAACACGCCGGGCATGATCGGCTGACCGGGATAATGCCCCTGGAAGAAAGGTTCGTTTATGCTGACGTTCTTTACGGCGGTCGCCCTCCGATTACCCTGCATCTCCAACACGCGATCGAGCATGAGGAATGGGTAGCGATGCGGAAGAACACCGATGATGTCATCTATGTCCATTGATTCCAGAGGCGGTTGGGCGGGAGGCATCCCCCCTGCGAGTCTGTCGGCCAGCACGCTGACCAACCGGCGATTCAGCACATGCCCGCTGCGTGAAGCCACAATGCGCCCGGTAATTCTCCTGCCCAGCAGCGACAGATCGCCGATCAGGTCGCAGACCTTGTGGCGGACCGGTTCGTCCGGGGAGAGGAGCCGGCCACCCATGAGTTCGCCGGTGGGCGTAAAGACAAGTATCTCGTTTTCCGTCAGGTGATGCCCAATCCCGAGGCTGCGCATTTCTTCGGCTTCAGCCTGGAGCAGGAACGTCCGTGCCGGTGCAATCTCGGTCGCGTAGTCGTCGACACCCAGATCAAATCGCAGCGTCTGTCGCCCGATACCGGGATTCTGAGCGTAATCCAGATCGTAGAGGATTTCCAGTCTGTCGTCCGCCCCGGGCAAAGCCGAAAGCATCGACTGTCCATTGGTGACGACGATCGGCTCGGCTATGGCGTATACGGAAACTTCGACATCCTGTTCCTGGAGTCCGGCATGGGCGATCGCGTCGGCGAATACCTTGGCGGATCCGTCGGTGTTAGGCGCCTCGGGCGTATCGGCTTCGATCGTCAGATTATCGATGCCCATTCCCCAAACCGCCGAGAGAACGTGTTCGACGGTTTCTATCGCAACTTCCCCTTCGGCCAGAGACGTCCGCCGATCCCGCATGGCGGTACTGGCGATACCGGCGGGGATTCGCACTGGCGGATCGATATCCGTCCGCAGGAACGCAACCCCGCTGTCGGGACGGGCCGGTACGAATCGCATGGCGCAGTTTTTCCCGCTAAAGAGGCCCGGACTCTCGACCGTTGCAGTCTTCTTGATTGTCTTCTGTTTGGACAAGTGATTCGAGCCTCGTTTCAATAGCCCGCACTTTCTTGCTAAGTTCCGGCAGGCGCTCCAGCGCGCGCAGTTCGCGAAACGTCCGCTTCGCGTCGTGGGCGGGAATCCCCGCTATAACCGCACCGTCGGGTACGTCCGAAGCAACGGCTGCAAACGCCGCACACTGCACCTGGCTGCCGACAGTCACGTTATCGCGCACACCGGCATGCCCGCCGGCAGCTACATAATCGCCCAACTTCGCGCTGCCGGCAATACCAACCTGTGCGCACAGGAAGCAACCTTTCCCCACCTGTACGTTGTGCGCAACCTGCACGAGATTGTCGATCTTTGTGCCCGCACCGATAATCGTGGAACCGAACTTGGCCCGGTCGACACAACTGCAGGCCCCGATCTCGACGTCATCTTCGATAATCACGTTGCCTATGTGCGGTATCTTGTGATGAACGCCCCGATCCGTATAGTATCCGAATCCGTCGGCCCCAATCACGGTGTTCGGACCGATGATCACGCGAGATCCTATAACGCATCTGTCGAGCACCACCGCACCTTGCTGTAGCGTGCTGCCCGATCCGATAGTCACCCCTCCGGCGATACAAACATTGGCGCCTATGACCACACCGGAAGCTATTTTCGACCCGGGCCCGATCGTTGCGCATGGTCCGACGCCTACATCGTCGGCCAATTCGGCCTGTGGGGATACTCGTGCTGACGCGTCGATACCCGCCGGACCGCTGTAGTCCATCGCCATCGCCCCAAGCACCATCGCGACAGCCCGCTCGACGTGGTCCACAACCAGCAGCGGCATGGGCGTATCGCTCACCAGTTCGCTCACGATGGCGGCGCCGGCATGGCTGGTGACAAGACCCGATGCGTATCGCGCATCGACCGCAAATGTCAGATCTGCGGGCCCCGCCTGATCCAATGCCGCTACCGACGTTATCCGCCCCTCGCCGGGACCATGAACCTCGACGCCCAGAAGTTCTGCAATGTCTCGAACTGTCAGTGTCTTTTCGCTCATATCGTTGCGCACCATACTGGTAAATGCATCCGGCGTGCTCCCAGGCCACCACGAAAGCGTCTCTGGGACTCCCCCTCGCCCCAAATCGCGACAGTTCGCTGCACCTCAGGGCTTCTTGGTTCGATATGCCGCATTCAAGCTCGATAGTACACTGGCGGTTATGTCGACGGCCTCGGCACTGTAGAGAACTTGTCGCCGCGAGATCTCCGCACGCATTTCAGCGGTGGTGGCAGCCTGCAACTTACCCCGTTGCTGGTGAAAAACCATCTTGATACCACGACTCTTGGCGACGATACCGATGGCCTTCTGCACCTCGTCGTACATCTCCCGCGTCAACTTCTGGTGCGTGCGCATCGCCTTGGTCTGTTCAAACTTCAACCACGCCTCGCGATTGATCTGCAGGCGCTGCGTTTCGGCAAATCGCTGTTCGAATTCTTCCGAACCAACGGTCAGAAGCTTGAGTTCCTTGGTCAGATTGTCGATGGCCTCGCTGCGTGATTTGACCTCTTTTTCAATCCGCCCACGCTCCTTGTTGAGTCTTGCGGTGAGGTCCTTTGCCTTCTGACAGTTGTTGAGGATTTCCAGAACATTACACACGGCAACCGGACCTGCCGGCGCCTTATCGCCGGACTGTGCGTCAAGGTGGGTGGCGACAACAAGACCGACTGCCGCAACGATAACGAGCACAATAACAAGCTTCGATGACTTCATCATAGTTATCTCTCCATCAGAACATCCATCCCAACGAGAACGAGAAGACCTGCGTATCATCCTGCGGGTCTTTCGACAGCGGGATCGCAAAATCAAAACTCATGGGCATGGGCCCGAAAATCGGAACTATCCAGCGAATACCGAATCCGACAGAGGCTCGGTAAGTGGTGATATTCAAATTATCTTCAACCGTTCCCGTATCCATAAACAGGACGCCTCGGACATCTCTGCCGACAATCGGGAAGGAATACTCACTCCCCAGAAACACCATGAAATCACCGCCGACCGGGTCTTCGTTCCTACCGCTCCGCGGGCTGATACCGCGATAGTCAAAACCTCTGATCGACCCCATACCGCCGCCGTAGAAACGCTCGAAAATCGGCGCATCGCCGGCGATGGCGCCAACGTTCGACCTGGCGGCCAGTACGTGCTTGCGGTCCTGCGAGTCGGTCAGCAGGGTCCAATAGCGGCTGTACGCGGCGCGGAAAACCGTGAAATCGAAATCGCCTCCAACCTGCTCAGCACTGAAACGCAACCGATCGCCCTTAGATGGCAGCCAACGGCTGTCGGTGCGGTCGCGAACGAGCGAACCCTTGAGCCCCACAAGCAAATGCGAACCGTCCACGTCCAGGAGTTCCTGCGCCGCGTCGCTGTCAACGTCGTTGATCCGAATACCCTCGACGCGTGCGGCAAGTTCACCGTACCAGCGATTCTTGAATCGATGGCCCACGCTGAAAACCGCGCCGAGGCGGGATTCGTCGTACTCGTCCCGGTTGCGATTGAACGCAAAGGCCTTGGCACCGGCCGAATAGGGCAGATCGAACAACATCGGATCGAACCATTCAACATGATATCGCATCAGTTCAACGCCCGGCTGGGCGACAATCGAAAAGGTTTGGCCCGCGCCTTTCCAGCCTTGTGCGGTCATGAACTCGCGCCAGCTCTTGGGCCAGTTGAGGATGTCAAAGTTCCGCTGGCGAAACGAGATATTGCCCAGCAGTCCGTGGTTGGAACTGACCCCGGCGCCAATGAGGAACTCGGCGGTCCTGCCCTCGGTAACTTCCACCAGCGCGTTTCTCCGCTCCGGTTGGCGCCCTATCGGCGTTATCTCCACCGTATCGAACAACCCCAACTCTTTCAGGCGCCTCTTGGATTGCTCTATCGCCACCGTGTTGAACAACTGTTCGGGGAACACCTTCATCTGGCGGCGGATAACCCGGTCCTGCGTAATGGTATTGCCCCGTATAATCACTTCGCCCACGCGGTACTGATCGGACTCTGTGATCCTGTAAATCACATCCACCAGCCCGGGCTTGACCTTGAACCTCCTTGCCGGAGACACCACCGCCCCAATATATCCAAGCCGCCCGTACTTCTCCCTGAGCCTCCGCATATCAAATTCCTGGTTCTCGGCGGTGTAGTGGGCACCGTTCATTAATTTGAGATCTTTGGCCAGTTCCTTGTCGTCAAAAATCTTGCTGCCTTCAAAGGTCACCTTGTTGACGCGATATCGCTTATTCTGTTGAATTACGTATGTCAGCGTGATGCGGGACTTGTCGGCTGAATACTCAAGTTCTCGCAGAACCTCGGCATCCAGGAACCCCTCGGCGACGTACAGGTTGCGAAGCGTAATAATGTCGCGGTCAATCTTCTCCTGATCGTAGTAGCCATCCACGAAAGGCCACCACTTCCGCCACACTTCGACCTTGAACCTCAGCTTCAGTGCCCAGAAGTATGTGTTGCCTTTGAATTGCACCTTGCGGATGGTGACCCTGGGACCTTCAACGATCTTGTAGACCACGTTCCGGTCGTCCTTGGCGAGAGTAACGCGGGCGCGAGCAAACCCCTCGGTCTTGTACTTTGCTTCGATGGCCTTGAGTCCCTCTTGAATCTTGACGTCATCCAACGCATCGTTCTGCCGGAAAGACAATTCATTCCGGAGATCCTCGGACTCTATCGACTTGTTACCTACAAACGCAAGCCCTGTCACCAGTGGTCGCTCGGTAACAACAAACGTGACGATAATACCTTTGTTTGTAGTGGTGCTTGTGGCCTTTACCGAAGCAAATTGCCCGGTCTTCAGCAGCCTTTGCTTGTCTTGACGGACAAGTTCTTCTTTATACTCGGTTCCAACCCGGCTCTGGATATGAACCTTTATCGCACCAGCGGGTACTTGTTCGTTGCCCTTGATTTGAATCTCGATAACAGTTTTCGGCGCAGGGGCATTCTGAGCCCACGTGGACCCAGAAGCCGCCCAAACGACCAGAACCGCCAATATCCACAAGCCTTTTGTATTCCTTTTCACAGCCTGCTCCTACAGTTATCCTGTCCGGTGTATCACCGCGCGACACACCTCTGGCCGAAAGGGTTTGACAACTTGCAGAACCATACTTCGCACCAAACTGATTGTCAATCTAAAAACTATCCGCCGCCCCGCCCTTGACACCACCGGTCCCGAACATGTACGCTTGCAACCGCTCCATTTCTCCAATAAGATTCAAGTGCATGAGCGAAAGAGCGTTAGTGGTTACGGATATCCGGAATCAAATCTTCAGCACCGCTGAAGACAACAGGAGCAGGTAAACATGCCGAAAGAACCATTACGGATTGCCGTAATCGGACTCGGCGGTTTCGGACGCCAGTCGCTTGAGGCGACGGCCTGCAGCAAATCGGTGCAACTGGTCGGTGTTGCCGACCGGGATCACTCCGCCGCCGAGCAGGCGGCGTCCGGCGCTGGGGGGGCGCCTGCCTACAGCGACTACCGGTCCTGCCTGGCGGAAACCAGGCCCACTGCAGTCTGCCTGGACGTTTCGCCCAAAGCCGCCGGCGAACTGATCGGCGCCTGCGCCCAGAGGGGTATCCATGTCTGGAAGAGCGTCCCGTTGGCGCGGAATCTCGAAGAGGCAGTCTCGATGGTCAAAACGATGGCTGACGCATCCCTGGAACTGACTATCGGAACGCGCCGGAGATTTGACGAATGCTACCGCAGGGCGTGGAAGATGCGCCGGCGCATAGGTGAGACCTTCCTGGCCAGAGCGCACTACCTGTTCAACTGGGGTCCGGAACTCGGATGGAGGGGCGATAAGGAATCCGCCGGCGGAGGGGCTTTGCTGGAACTGGGCTACCATCCCATGGATCTGCTGGTCTGGATGCTCTCTCTGCCCGAAGAGGTCTACGGATTCTCCGCCAGAGTCTCCATACCCCCCAGCGACGACCAACCTCAGGCAGTCTACGACACCGACGATACCGCCGCCGCGATCCTGCGGTTCAAGACCGGGTGCATGGCCTCGGTGATCACCACACGGCGCAGCGGACCGGTGAGTGAGGCATTGTGCCTCCACGGTCGGGGCGGATCGATGGAAGTAAGCGCTGACACTTGCCTCCTGCGGGACCCGGACGGGAATGTCATCGACCGCACCGAAAGTTCGAGCCCCCCGCTGGAGGCGTCGGTAAGACAGTTGGAAGCATTCGTCGAGGCCATCGACAGCAAGGCGCGGAGATACCCCTGCTCGGGATGGGAGAACCTGCTGACGATGGCGGTTATGGAAGCAATCTATCTCTCGGATCGCACCGGACAGCCCGAGAGCCCGGGGCGCCTGCTGGAAACCCACAATCTCAAACTGGAGGACTGCATGCAATGCACTCCCCCCATCACAGAAGATATTCCCGACGGAGAATCGATCAGGGTGATAGACCAGTGACATCCACCGTCAGGTGACGTCGCTCCAGTCGAGTTCGGACAGTTCTGCCAGACGGTCGTCTCTTGTCATGTCGATGCGCAGCGGCGTGATGGTGATATTGCCTTCATGCAGGCAGACGACGTCGGAGTCCACGTGGTGATCCGGGCCGAAAGAGTAATCGTCGCTGAGTCGCCATGTCTCCCGCCCGTCGGACCCGACATCATGAATGTAGGTGTCGTGGATTTCTCCGTCTGACTGGTGGACAACGCTCAGACCGGTCGGGCGCCCCGAAGTATGGAGATCGGGGATGTTGACGTTTGTCAGGTCGCCAGGCGACATCCCCGCCGCGAGCAGGTGGTCGAGTACCTTGCGGCAGAAAACCGCAGCGCGGGCGAAATCCGGTGGACGGTCTGTGGCGGCTGCGGAAAATGCGACGGCCGGTATTCCCATCATTGCAGCCTCGGCTGCGGCGGCTACCGTTCCGGAGTAAAACAGGTTTACGCCGACATTTGAGTTGTCGTTAATACCGGTCAGCACGAGATCCGGGCGTTGGTCAAGGAGTTCGCGAATCGCCAGGCGTACGCAGTCGGCCGGACGACCATCAACACTGATGCCCGTGAATTCCGCAAGTTTGACGTTCCCGACAACCATCGCCGTGCGCAGAGTTATCGCATGTGCGGACGCCGACTGCGGACCGTGCGGGGCGACAACCGAGATCTCGCCCATGTCCGCCACCACCGCACGAAGCGCCGCAAGCCCCGGGGCGAGTATACCGTCGTCATTACTGATCAGAATTCGCATGGTTGCCTCAGAGAAGCGTCCCTCGGGCCTCCGGGATACTCACTTGGGAGTCTTGGTGGTAGGCCTGGTGGTTTTCCTGGTAGAACTGGAACTCCCGCCGGGACGCTTTCTACTACTGGACCTGGGTCTCGATGATCTTGAGCTGCCGGCCTTCCGCTGCTCTTCGGTCAGTATCTTCTCGGAGACTTCCTTGCGGAGCTTGCGGTAGTAGTCGCTTGTGCTGTATTTGCTCATTGACTTCCTGACAGCGTCGCGGTCCTTATCGAGTTGTTGGTACTGGGCGTAAAGCTCGCCCTTGTGTTTGATTGCCTTGTCGCACATTTGGCGAATCTGGTCCTTCTGGTTGTCGGTGAGTTTGATTCGGTAGAACGCTCGAACCGTGTTGTCGATCAGGAACCTGGTTTCACCCGCCTGGCGAATCTCGGGGGTGACGAGTTTTGAAACGGTGCTTTGCATTTCTCTTCGCACCGAGGACAAGACCTTGTCGGACTCTTCGGGTTTGGCCTGGATGACTTTCAACGCCGCGGCTTCAAATTGTTCTGTCAGGTCGGCCTTCTGAGCCTCGGAGAACCCTTCCCAGTAGCGATAAACGGTGCTGCCCTTTAAGTATTGAACCACGCTGGCGATTCTCTGCTGCTCGGTGAAAACGTTGTTGAGTTCGGCCTTGTGATCGAGAAGGAGTTCGGCACGAACCTTCGAGTAGACGGACTTCTGTTTCTCGAGCGCCTCGATTTCCTTTGTCATTGCGGAAAGTTTCTCCTCTATCGTCGCTTTCAGTGCGGCAACCTTCTTGTATACGGCCGCAATCTGTTCATCTACAACCTTTATCTTCGAGGCGTGGATCTTGTCGTGGTCCATGAGGTCCTTGTACTGGGCAAGCAGGACCTTTTCGAGTTTGGCTTTCTGGTCGTCGAGGAGTTTGTATCGATAGCGGTATTTCTGAAGGGTCGGTGCTATCGCAGCCTTGGCGCGGTTTTGCCGGTCATCCGTCCCCGTTTTCGCGGTCGTCTTGGCGCCTGTCGGCGCCTTAGTCTGTGCCGGGGCGAGCATCGGACATAAAAGCGTGCTGATAAGAAGTGCGCTTGCGATTAGTTTCATAGTGCTGCTCATGATGGTACTCCCAAATTCCCGAGTATACGGCGGACCGGGCAAATCCGGCCGGACCGAATACTGATATCGAACCTTCCATTATCCCCTTGCAGACCGTCCGGTGCAACATAACGCTAGAGCTTCTTACGGGATTTTGATGACTTCCTCCGGTATCCGCTCTGTTTGAGTTGCGCGTCGGTCAGAATCGTATTGATCACGTCGGCGCGAATCTTGTAGTAGCCGCTGCTTGAAGAAGATGAAGACATCCTGCTTACGGCGCTCCTGAGCGCTGAGCGATCCTTCGATATCTGTTTGTATTTCGCCGAAACCTCCTGGTATTGGGCGTATATGTCGGCCTTTCGTTTGACGACTTTTTCGCACAGATCGCGAACTGCGGCCTTCTGCGCTTCGGTAAGCTTGAGGGTGGTGAACTTCCGCATCGTGGCGTCCATGTAATATTTCACTTCACCGGCCCGACGAATCTCCGGGGTCATCACGTCCTTGTTCGCATCAGCGATTTTGCTGTATGCCTCACGAAAGGCGGTTGAATCCTCGCTCTTACCCGCCTCGAGGAGTTCCAAAGCCGCCTCATCGCACTGCTCGATCACGGAATCCCGCGTCGTTTTGGGCAGGACAAGCCAACATTGATAATTGATCGCCCGCTGCCTTATGTATTCCGACAGGCGGGCAATCTTCTGCTCCCGCGTGAACACGTCGTCGATCTCGGCCTTGTGATCGAGCAGAAGTTCACTACGCGCTCTGGCATATACGCTCTTGCGTTTCTCGATGGATGCGATCTCTTGTGCCAGCGGTGCTTTCTTCTTCTCGATGGCCGCGATCTCTTTGTCCAGTGCGGCAACCTTTACATTGACCTCCGCGATCTCCGCATCCAGCGCCTTGATCTTCTCGGCGGCGATTTTGTCCTGATTGATGAGGTCCTTGTACTGTGCGATCAGGGCCTCCTTGAGCTTGATCTTCTGATCATCTGTGGGTTTGTAATAGCGAATAAGGCTCGCCAACTTCTCCGCGCTAGCCGCTTCGGCGCGCACTTTCCAGTCCACAGTTTTGGGTTTGGCTGTCTGGGCCAGCGTCAGAGTCCCGCAAAAGACGCCAACGAGAAAGAGGGTGAGTGCAATGCGTTTTGTGTTTTTCATGTCTCTCATGTTCCTTCTCCGTACTTCGGGCTTCTTTCCGCACCCTCATTATATTCGTTAAACGACCACGTGACAAAAAGATTGCAGATCGCCCAATCAGGATTTCTGCCGTTTGACCAGATCGTCGTGGTAGATTCTCATGATCCAGTCCACCGCCCTCGGCCAGAGTGCCGACAGCGTCACCAGAAACTTTCCGCCGATCGAAAAGACCAGTTCCGGTCTGGATTTGCCTACCGTCGCGGCGATTTTCCGACCGACGGTTGAGGCGGGCATCATCTTGCTTTCGGCTTCATACTTCGAGTGGGCGCGGGGCTCCATCCGAGAATGGTCGAAGAACTCGGTAGCCGTCAACGTCGGGCAGACATTGGTGACCTTCACGCCATAGGGCTTCATCTCGACCCGCATCGAATCGGTCAGCCCGCACACCGCGAACTTCGTGGCACAGTACGCCCCGTGAAACGGCGTTCCGCGCTTTCCGATTACCGATGAGACATTGAAGATATGTCCGCTCCGCTGGGCTATCATAATCGGCGCGACGGCCTGGCATCCGTAGAGGACGCCATAGAAGTTTACTTCGAAGAGGTCCCGCACGTCGGCCTCGGAAAGCTCGTGGACCCGGGCGAACATCCCGCTGCCGGCGTTATTCACCATCACATCCACACGCCCGAATTTCTCGACCGCCCCACCCGCCAGGCGCTCGACCGCGGAACGGTCGCTGACATCAGTAACAACCACGTCGACCGCGGCGCCGGGCGCAATCTCGCGACAGCGATCTGCCACCTGCTCAAGACGCTCTTCCCGCCGGGCGGCCAGAACGACCGCATACCCGCGCCGTACCAGTGCAAAGGCTGTTTCCATACCAATACCACTGGACGCCCCGGTGATTATCGCAACTTTCGATTCAGCTTTCATTCTCGCGTACAATAGACCATCGTTCTTTCGGATAAACAAAAGTTTTTTTCGACATCGACGCCGGAGGTTCATTATGCATCGTCTTTGAGATCGATCAAGGAGCCTCACTGTTTCCCTCAGGTCAATCCGCATCTAAATCTCAGGTGCGTGCGATGTTCTACTCCGCCCTCTCCAGGCCGAGAGCGGGCGATTCGCATCGAGCGCTCAAATGCGCCAAATGCGGAAACGAAAACACACATAGGCGGACCGGCGGTATTTGCGCTTGGCCTGCATAGCTCGAAGAGCGACGCGGGGCGCACCGGTAGCCGCCGGCCCCTGTGTACCCTATTCAATTATAAACTCCCTATGCTTCCTGCTTCGCGAAGCAGTGCTCCGCTC
>JADHXQ010000180.1 GCA_016782885.1 Phycisphaerae bacterium
CCGGTCGCCAACTACCATGCCATCAGAGGCGAATTGGAGCAATACTCAACCGCCCTGGCCGCCAAACCGGAGATAGTGGTCGCCAACAAGATGGACCTTACCGGAAGCGATGAACGCCTGGCGGAATTCAGCAAGGCAATCGACGCTCCGGTCATTCCCATCAGCGCCGTAACGGGCAAGGGACTCGAAGCACTTGGCGAAGTGATCTGGCGAAAGGTCACCGAGAGCATCGAACTCGAGGCCGAGCAGAAACCAGTGCGACCGGTCCTCGGCGTCCCCAAAACTACTGATCGATCGGAATCGGATAATGACTGACGAAGACCAGAAGATGCCATCCGTGCTGGCGTGCGATATCGGTAATACGAGTGTGCGGATAGCCTGCGTCAGCGGGTCCGAGAGCAGTGCGCCGGCAAGTTTCGACAACAGAGATCTGTCCGCCCTGGGCGATGGGTTGGCGGCGGTTTGGGACCAGATGGGGCCCGGCGGAAAGGTTGCGGCGTCTTCGGTTAATCCTGAAGCCCTGAAGTCCCTCGAAGCGGCGGCCGGTAAGGCGATCGGACAGGACGTGCTGGTTATCGGGCGCGACCTGCCACTTCCGATTGAAACCAGCGTGCCCCACCCCGCTGGAATCGGAACTGACCGGCTCTGTGCGGCGGCGGCGGCATACGACCGGTTGGGCGTCGCCTGCGTGGTTGCGGACTTCGGGTCGGCAATTACGATCGACTGCGTAAACTCAGACGGTGTGTTCCAGGGCGGGGCGATCCTTCCAGGTCTGAGGATGGGAGCCAGGGCGCTGGCCTCGCAGACCGCCCAACTGCCCGAAGTGCAGATCGCGGAACCCCACTGGGTCTACGGTCAGGATACCGCCCAGGCCATAATCGGAGGACTCGTCCGCGGCGCGCGCGGAGCCCTGCGTGAGCTGGTCGAAACGTACGCCACCGAAATGGGCAGTTGGCCCGTCGTGATCCTCACCGGAGGAGACGCTCGCCTAATCTGCAAAGACGTCAACGAATCGGAATTGGCCCAGGCTATCGTGGACAACCTCGTCCTGCGCGGCGTGGCTATCGCATACTACAAGTTCATGCTGAAGTAGCTTGTTCAACCATCTGTCGATCGAGGTCATGGAAGTGACTCCAGAGCCGACAACCGCGGTACTTTGCACCGCACCCGGACGCGGGGGGATCGCGGTGATCACACTTGTCGGCCCGCGAGCAGAGGAGATACTAACCGGCGCATTCAGACCAATCAGCGACCACAAGGACGCTCCGATCAATACGCTGCAACTGGGACATCTCTCCGACGAGCGAACCGGCGCCGCGCTGGACAAGGTCATCGTCTGCAGAACGCGACGCGGTATCGAAATCAATATCCACGGCGGACCGCACATCGCCCGAAGATCGCTGGAACTGCTGGCGAGTCTCGGCGCCCAACCGCACAACTGCGATGCCGACCCCGACGGGTCTCTGGACGCCGCACACGCCAGTTGGAACAACCCGTCGATCGGATCTGAACTCCTGACGGCCCTGCCCCGCACACGAAGCACATTGGCGGTGGCGGCATTGAGCAGCCAGTGGTCCGGCGGATTGAGCGAACTTGCCGCCGCCGATAAGTTGCCCCGAGCCGATCAACTTCGCGCCGCGGTCGACGGGCTGGAAGATATCCGCAAACTGCTCGTCCCGAGAGAGGTGGTGCTTATCGGTCCGCCGAACGCGGGTAAGAGCACTCTGGCCAATGTGCTCGTCGGGCGAGAGGTCAGCATCGTACACCATACCGCCGGAACCACGCGCGACTGGGTTCGCGAACCGGCGGTGATTAACGGCGTGCCGATTTGGCTCACCGATACCGCCGGACTCTGGGACGCCCCAGAAGGCATCAACTCAGAAGCGGTTCAAAGGGCTCGCCAATGCGCGCTGGAGGCCGATATCGTGATCCTGCTCGATCCCGAAGCCGGCGCCGAGGTCCCCGGCTGGTTGGACACCGGCTCGCGGCGACCCGAACTCCTGCCGGTAACAACCAAGCGCGACCAGCCCGCGGTCGAGGCGTCAGGCCGGCGAATCGAAATCTCCGCCATGACCGGCCGGGGACTCGAGGAACTCAAAGATGCCGTCGTTACGGCGGCGGGACTAAACGGCTTCGACCCGAAAACACCGCGCGCATTCACCGCGCGTCAGGCATGCATTCTCTCGCGCGGGGCCGATGCAATAGACGCCGGCGACCCAATCGCCGCGCGAAACGCCCTGAGGCAACTCCTCAGGGGCCCGCTCACCTGGCCCGCAAACCCCAGCGCAGGGACCAGGTAACAAAAGA
The DNA here is from genome assembly GCA_016782885.1 of Phycisphaerae bacterium. GTDB lineage: Bacteria > Planctomycetota > Phycisphaerae > SM23-33 > SM23-33 > BS750m-G57. The sequence continues at coordinate 2,308 of JADHXQ010000180.1, forward strand.
ACGTCGTGTGAAACCTGTAAGAGTCTACTTGGTTATCTTGATCGTCCTGGGCTTGGCATTGTCGCTCTTGGGCAGTGTTACCGTCAGTACACCGTTGCTGAAGCTGGCGACGACTTTGTCCGCATCGACAGGTGCGGACAAATGTATCTCCCGCTTGAACTTCCCCCACTGCCGTTCAGTATGATGGTATTTGGCCTCAGCCTGCTTCTCGATTTTCTTTTCTCCGCTGACGGTCAGCACGTCGTCCATCACCGACAGCTCGATATCTTCGGCTGTCAGACCGGGCAACTCGGCGCGAACGCTGAAGTTGTCATCAACCTCCGTCAGGTCGATCGCGGGGATGACTGTGTGAAGATCACGCTGAGTCAGGGGCCATTCGTCGAAGAGCCGATTGAACAGGGTGTCCGTCCGACTGTCGAACAGCCTCATACGGTTGTGTCTTCCATTTTGTCTTTTCACCAGAAACATAACTCTACTCCTTTTGCTTTCGCTCTTGGTCCTGTCATGTAATCCAGCAAACGTTTGCAACTTTATTCGTCTTGGCCGATATTCTAAAGTGCAAACAACGTGCCAGAAACTGGCACAGGGGCTAACTGATTGAACTGAACGATCTTAAGCTATATGCATGGATTTGTTTTCGCAGGCAGTCATGCATCATAGTGGCAGGAGGACTGCCCATATGGCCGATAGCACGATCTGCGAGATCAGTTTCGATCTTTGTGCCCCTGTTGCAGAAACCTGCTGAGGAATCCGATAATGTTCTCACGCTGCCTGGCGTTGAGTCTCAGGCGGAGATTCACCGAGTCGGTCACGCTGAGGAGTTCATCTTTCATTCCGCGAACATAATGCTTCTCGTCCAGGAAGAACTTTCGTGCCTTTTCCAGGAGTTCCGGTGACCGTCCATCGGCGATCCGGGGGTAGTATGGCATGGCCTGGAGGGGTACTCTCTTCCTGATCGCATCGTAGTTGGCGACCACCCAGTCGAAGAGCCTGCGGCGTCCGGTATCGTTCCATGCCTGGCCGAAGACGATCTTGCAGGCCCGGTTCGGTTTTACCGGACCGTTCATCGCATAATCCAGGGCCTTGCCCATGAGTATTGGATCCCGAAAGTTCGACAGCGCCTCGAGGTAATGGGTCCGCTCGGTGGGGTCCTTGGCGGTCTCGAATTTCCGGGCGTATTTGTCGAACAGTTTGGCGTTACCGCTCATGGCCGAAAGTCTCAGGAAACTCATCGCCAGGTTCGGATCGACCGAATGGGGATCCTTAACGTATGCGGCGGCTTGGGTGTGGGCGAGCATGATGACGCTTTGGTCCCGGCCTTTGTCACCAAGTAAGCCTATCAGGTCGGACCTCAGCGAAGCCGTGTGGACCGATTCGCCCCTGGTCGAATCGCGAGATATCTTTTGAAGCGACTCACCCATCACGGTCCGCAGATAAGCGGCGTAGTCATCGGCCAGGTCGGCGGTGATAAAGTCCACGTGTATCCGGTCGAGCAGTTCGACAACTTTGGCGACAACTTCGGGGGACGCGTCGAGGTTGAACGATCCGACGATTGTCAGGAATTCGTCGGCCTGTATGTCGCCGGCGTAGAAGAGGGCTGAAACGTTGCCCAGGAAGCCCAGCTTGCGGCGGGTGTCGAACCTGGTCCGCACGATCCGAGCAAGTCTCGTCAGTTCGCCTTTCTCCACCGCCCAGCGATAGTAGCCCTTCTCGTCAGCGTTGGGATAAAGCCATCCATCGACCTTTCGCAAAATCGCGGCTTTCAGTTTGACCGATACCGCCGAAGCGGTCATCAGGACTCTCTGCGTATACTCCTTCCGGCCGTCGGAATACTTCAGTATCACGGGAATATTCCAGGGACGCCCGGATCCGCCGACCTCGCCGCAGAGTTTGTATCGGCTCTGCGTCAACCGCACGGTGCTCTCGTCAATGAACTCGACCTTCACCAGAGGCACGCCGGCCAGCGTGATGAAATCCTTCATGATCGCGTTGACGTCACTGTCGCCGTTGGCGACGGGCTCCAGAGCGGCCGCCAGATCGAAGGCGTCGGCGTTGCCCCAGCGATGCTGGTTCATGTAGCGGATCATGCCCTTTCGGAAGTTCTCTTCACCCAGCCAGTCTTCGACCATGGTCAGGATGGCCATCCCCTTGTTGTAAGCGATCGCATTGAACAGCTTGCTCATGTTCTCGTCGGCGCGGACCTCGCGGCGGATCGGGCGCGTCGACGCCACCGAATCGGCCCCCATCGCACGCTCTCTCGAACTGATATCGCTATTGGCCAGATCCAACTCAGGATACACCTTCCGGACCACCTTGAGCGCCATCCAGGATGCGAACGACTCGTTAAGCCACAGGTCGTCCCACCATTTCGGCGTGACGAGATTACCGAACCACATGTGCGCCATTTCGTGGGCGACTGTCACGGCCTGCATGCTGCGCTGGGAGGCGGCCGTCGCCCTGGGATCCTTGAGCAGGATAGAGTCGCGGTAGGTAATGGCGCCCGCGTTCTCCATCGCCCCGAAGTTAAACTCGGGGACTGCAATCTGGTCGAGCTTCGCGTAGGGGTACGGACACTCGAAGTAATCTTCCAGCGTTTTCAGCAGCGGAGGGCTGATCTTTCGGGCCATCTCGGCCAGGTGCTTCTGCCCGCGCGCGGTGATAATCCGCCCGGGTACGCTCATGCCCTCGACACTCACGGTCTCCATCGGTCCGACCGCTAACGCCAGTAGATAGGATGGCATCGGGCGGGTCCGCGTGAACCGGACCGTCTTGCTCCGCGCCGTGGTGATCATCTCCTGTGGCAGGGTATTTGAGACGACCAGGTGATTTCTGGGCACTTTCAGCGTCATTCGCCAGTGGATTTTGAACTCCGGCGCATCCCAACACGGAAACGCCGACCGCGCAAATTCCGGCTCGAACTGGGTAAACACATACGCCGCCCCCCTGTGCCGCGTTTTGTATATCCCGACACCCTTGCGGTTGAACTCCCTGGCGAATTCGATCTTCAACGCGTATCGCCCCGGTTTCAGCAGCGCCGGAGCCCGGGCGGTCACGACCCCCTTGTCGCCCACGGCGCAGTCCAGCGGGATCGAATTGTCCGGACCGTCGAGCACTACCGATTCGAGATCCATCTCGCTGGCGTGGAAACAAATAGTATCGGTCTTCCGGCTCACATCCAGTTCAATCGTCACCTTGCCGGTATATCCGTCCCGGTTGGCGTCGATGTCGAGAGCAATGTCCTGAGAGACCGGCAGGACCGCTCGCCCGAGGCGTATCGGATAACCAGGCGTACACGCGCAGAGGAACATGGACGTCCACGCAAATCCCAACAGTAACAACGCATTGTTCAGCAGCCTCTTGAATCCAGTCATGTCAGTATCACTCGCCCTGAGTGTGGTGAGAAAGCATTCTACGAAGGATGACGAATACAGGCAAGTCAGATTGATACAACAGCAGCGGCCGTGTGCGAGGCAATTTCCTGGCGGAAATTTCCTGCACACAGAGCAGGAGAACAGGTGAGCAGGTGACAGGTGAAGCGGCAACATCAAAACCTGAATCCCCGAACTGGTCAATAAGCAGACAGTTCTACTGCGGTCTCCTGTTCACCTGTTCGCCTGCTCAAGAAGAAAGACTACCTATGCAAAGATCTAGGGGGCAATCAGGGTCAGCACTTGAAATAGAAAATAGGGATTGCGAATGAGATATCAATTTCGTAACCTGACGCTATGCCCAGACCGTTTGGGGCACAGACCGTTTGGGGCAATCAGGGGCAATCAGGGGGGCAATCAGGGTCAGCCCTTGAAATAGAAAATAGGGGGGCAATCAGGGTCAGCCCTTGAAATAGAAAATAGGGATTGCGAATGAGATATCAATTTCGTAACCTGACGCTATGCCCAGACCGTTTGGAGGCATCGGGGTCGGCTGACCCCGCCACCGCCCGATGCCGCCGGTGAGTCATCAACTGAGAACTCTCGCTTCAGCCGCGGCGGCCAGTGGCAAACTACGAAAGAAATTGATTGCGATCGACAAGGCGATCTGCGATGAGATAAACGGCCAATAGGAACATCTGAGTCCGCTCAG
>JADHXQ010000181.1 GCA_016782885.1 Phycisphaerae bacterium
TGCGCATCGGCTGATGAGGGCGACCGCGCGCCGGTCGTATCGAACCACCGAGAGCATATCGGCCAGAGGCGTATTCTCATCGCCATTGCGGACGACTGCCTTGGTCAGATCGCTGCCGGCACCGCCCGCAAACTTGCCCGTGATAAGCGGATCGGCAAGGGCGACTTTCCCCGCCGCGGCGGCACCAACCGCATCGCGAATTATCGTGGTCATCTGCCGGGCGAACTCGGGGCTTCCCATGGCCGAATCGACGAAGATCATCCCTCCCTTCTTGAGATAACCGCCCAGTAGTTCCAGTTGAACGGCACTGAGCTTGGGCAACTTCGTACCGGTCATCCACAGCAGCGGCGGCGCCGGGGAGGCTATTGGCTCATCGAGATCGACCACCGTCTGCCTCACACCCAGGCTCAATGCCCCGGCCAGAACGTTGTGAAGGTATCGCATCGCCGCGGGTCCGGCCTGCCAGTCACCGGCGTGTTTGACCCGAGCGATCGTGATTGTCCTGCTCCTGGATGTAAGCAGCGTCTTGGGCAGGGGCGCGGGCAAGCGGGGAGCATTGGAACCAAAACCGATCCCCGAATATGCGGCCAGATTCGCCACCAGCTCAAACCCCGCGATCGAACCGCCCGAAGCGCCTTTTCGCCACGCATCGCCAAGACCGCCGGATACCAGGAACACCCGGCTGCGGCAGTAATCGCCTATCGACGTGACGTTCAGGGGCCCGGGGTCGGTTATCTTGTACCGCAGAGCGAATGCAGGATGAGCCGCCGGCATCACGGCGGCATGGTAGTCGTATTTCTCGAATATCGACAGGAACGCCGCTTTGGTCTTTCCGGCGTCTCCTTGGGGCACTGTCACCAGCACCATCCCGCCGCGCATCGCATGGGCTCGGATTCTGGCGGCCAGTAACGTGGATATCGTCATATCCGCCGGTGGCGCAATGTACAGGATGGGCGCCGCGTCGAGCACGCTCTGCGGTGCGCCGGCGGGTACGAACTGCCACCTCGCGTCGCGCTTGGCGGAATGCCCCAACCAACCGGCCAGGGCGGATACGTCGCTACCGTCAGATGCCCGTCGGCCCGGTGGAATGAGTTTGTTGACCAGTACCGGCTTGCGGGCGTTAGATAGCGCCAGCAGCGCAAAACACGTATGGATGACGTCGTTGCTGCTTACCTTCTTCCCGACGCGCCAGGCGCCATCGGCGCCTTGGCGGGCAATCAGGTTGCCCAGAAGTTCGCCCTGCCAGGCGTGGGCGCCTATATGGGCGCTACCCGATTCAACGGCCACGCGGGACAGCATGTACAGGTAAAAATACGGCCAGTACGAGACCTCACCCCATCCCCACTTGGGGATCTTGTCGAGATCGTAGTTGTCGGCCAGCCATTTCCGTCCCTTTGCGATCGACTCGGTGTACTTGTCCAGATCGGGGTTATCGGGAGCGAGTTTCGCCCGCGCCGCCAACAGCGCCGTGACACCGGCGGCAGTCATCGAGCCGAAACTGTTGCCCCGCAACCGCAGCCCGGACCCGCCGGCAGGTTCGTATCCCCACCCGCCATCGGAGTTCTGCACTTTGGACAAATATGCCGCCGCCTTCCGCCATACCTCCGCCTTGACCTTCGCGCCGGCGCCCGCGGCGTCGGAAAGGGCCAGAACCGCAAACGTCGTGTTGCACATGTCGGTCCAGTTCGGGCGACGCTGCATCGTCGGGTGCCCCAATCCGTATCCCCAACCACCGGTCGAACTCTGCCTGGTCTGCAGAAACTCGGCGTCCGCTTCAATCAGTGCGGCGGACTCTTTGGCGCCCAGGCGGACCCGCGCCATTAACCGCATCGCACGCGCGTAGACGGTTGTGGGCTTCTCGCCGGCAGCAGCCGTTATCGCCCCAATCAGTTCGTTGGCATCTGCCTTCACGCCCAGCGACAATGCCGTTGCAGTCACCAGGCTGTCCACTCCACCTGGGAACCGCCTGTCGAACGTACTGGCCCACCGCCCGGTTCCGTCGTGAGCGGCGTAGAGGAACTTCAGTCCAGCCGCAATCGACTTTGTCACCTCGGGGCTCCCGGGCTGGAGGCGTTTGGGCGGCGAGGCAGGAGGTGTCTTGGCAGCCTGACCGCAAGCCGGCGCCGCCGACAGCACCGCCCACAAGCCAACTGCGCACAGCATCACCGCGGCGGTTAACATCCGCGTGAAGTTGAGCCCGATCGTTATGGCGTTTGGATTATGCATCGTAACAGCAGGCCTGATCTCCAGCCTTAAGCAGTTTTATACCGTAACGGGTACTTTACCCGATTATTGTCCCCGCGTCGAGGGGCGCGCTTCACATTGCGGTGAATCGAGCGTATCATCTCGCGTAGAATCCGGACAGAAATAACAGGAAAGAACCATGACGACGAAAAAATCTCCCCTGGCCCTGGTAACCGGCGCCGCTCGCGGGATTGGAGCGGCTATCGCGGTCCAACTCGCACGAAACGGCATGGATATCGCGATCTTCGATATCATCGAGGCCGACGAGGTCTCCGAATCCATTCAAACCGCCGGGCAAAACGCCCTGGCAGTAGTCGGAGACGTGACTGACGGAGAAGATCGCACCAGGGTCATCGACGCGATCCAAAAGCAGTTCGGACGCCTCGACGTCCTGGTCAACAACGCCGGCGTCGCGCCGAATGTTCGCTCGGATATCCTCGAGGCCTCCGAGCAAAGTTACGACCGCGTGATGAATATCAATCTCAAGGGCCCGTACTTCCTGACCCAGGCCGTCGCCGCCTGGATGATCCGCCAGCGAGAAAGGCGGCCCGACGACTGGATGTGCATCGTGAACATCTCCTCGTGCAGCGCGTATGCCGCCAGCCCCTCGCGCGGCGAGTACTGCCTCTCGAAGGCCGCTATCTCAATGGCCACCAAACTCTACGCCGCCCGCCTGGCAGAATACGGTATCGGCGTCTACGAGATCCGACCGGGAATCATCGCCACGGACATGACCGCGGCGGTTAAGGACAAGTACGACAAGCTCATCGCCGAAGGCCTGACGCCGATCAGGCGATGGGGCCTGCCCGAAGATGTAGCCGCCGCCGCCGCGGCATGCGCAAGAGGCGAACTGAAATTCTCCACCGGCGAAGTAATAAACGTCGACGGCGGATTCCACCTGAGGACCTTGTGATCGAAAATCAAAAAAAACAATCTGTTTCGGTAACGCGCGCCAACACGGTTATTGTCGGCGCGGGCGCCGCGGGCATGAATGCGGCGGTCAAGCTCCTGGAGTTCCACCGGGCTTCCGGCGTCAAAAACGCCGCCGACCGCCTGCTGGTGGTCACCGGCGGTCTGGCGCTGGGCGCTTCGCGAATGAGCGGGTCGGACAAGCAAACGTATTACAAAATGGGCACAAGCCCGAATGTGGCGGACACGGCGGGAGATTTCGCCGCGACGCTTACCGCGTTTGGATGCTGTCACGGCGACACGGCACTGGCGGAGGGTGTTGGCTCCCTGAGGGGCTTTTATCATCTCGTTGAAGCCGGCGTCCCCTTCCCCCACGACCCGTCAGGCGCGTTCATCGGTTACAAGACGGACCACGACCCGGCCCAGCGGGCAACATCCGCCGGTCCGAAGACCTCCAAATTCATGAGCGAATGCCTCCAGGCCATCGTCGAACGGGCCGGTGTGAGGATAATCGACAAGCACCCCGTGCTCCGATTCGTCACCAGCGGCGCCGGCGACGATAAGCGAATTGTCGCGATGATCTGCCTGGACCTCACGGCCGGGGGCGACGAGGCGTCCCTTTCGCTCTTCGCAGCCGACAACTGGATACTCGCCGGCGGCGGGCCCGGGGAGATATACCAGAGCACAGTCTATCCCCGCGGGCAGATCGGTCTGCACGCTCCGGCGCTGCAGGCGGGGTTGACGGCATGTAATCTCACCGAAAGCCAATACGGTCTGGCGTCGATCGAGTTCCGATGGAACGTGTCGGGCACGTACATGCAGGCCATACCCCGGATATTTTCGACCGACTCAGGCGGCGCCGACGAACGGGAATTTCTGACCGAATATTTCGACGGCATGCCCTCGATGGCTACGAATATTTTCCTGAAGGGCTACCAGTGGCCTTTCGACGCCCAGCGGATAACCGGCGGTCAATCGTCGCTGATAGACATGGCCGTTCACCAGGAAACCGCCGTTCGCGGGCGCCGCGTGTGGATGGACTTCCTGCACAATCCCATTGGGGCCGACGGATGGGACGAATTCGACCTCGGCGCCCTCGGCGCTGAGGCGGGCGACTACCTGGCCAGAACCGGCGCCTCCCAGGCGCTGCCAATCGAACGCCTGAGCCACATGAATACCCCCGCGATTGAACTTTACGCCGAACACGGGATTCTCCTGCACTCCGAACCGCTCGAAATCGCCGTATGCGCCCAGCACATGAACGGCGGTTTTGCGGTCGACAAGTGGTGGCGGAGCAATATCCCCCGCACGTTCGTGATCGGCGAAATGGCCGGTACGCACGGAGTGAAACGCCCCGGAGGATCTGCCCTGAACGCCGGGCAGGTTGGCGCCCTGCGGGCCGCGGAATACATCGCCTGCGCATACGGAGACCCCGCGCCGCGGGACGAAAGCCCGGACGATACGATCGCCGCCGCCGTATCCGAAGCAGTCGCCGAGGTCAACAGTATGCTCGAAGCGTCCGCATCGGCCAGCCAACCCCCCCGCGACGTCATGGAAGAGATTCGCCTGCGGATGACCCGATTCGGCGCACACCTGCGAAACCGCCGGGCGGCCCGGGAGGCATTGGACGCCGCCGCGGGGCAGTACAAACGCCTGTCGACCGAAGGAATCAAACTCGCCGGTCCCTCTGAGCTGCCGCGGGCCGTCGCAGCCATGCAGCAGTGCCTGACCCACATCGCCATACTGAAGGCGATCTGCGCAATGTTCGACCGCGGCGCGGGAAGCCGGGGAAGCCACTGCATACTCGACGATGACGGTATTGAAATGCACCGGAAGCTCATCGACCCGGAAACCGGGCGGCCTTACCGATTCAAGGGCGAAAACGAGACCCTCCGCAACGAGATCATCGAGATAACCTTCAACGGCGAAGCCGACGACCTGTTTGAAACAAGAGTAGTGCCCCTTCGCCCCATGCCCGCAGGCGACACGGCCTTTGAACCGGCATGGGCGGAATTTCGCGAAGGCGGGATTTACGACAGATAGGGAATACCACGGGCTCGCTTGTCGTTGAGCCCTCCGATAGGAGGGTGATTTGAAAGTAGCCCAGCGGTGAGACGACAGAAAACCAAGAACACCGGTCCGGAGATATCCGCTATCCGCCTGAGGGAATGTTGCCCGCCCGTTTCTTGTCGGCGAGGCGCCGGATGTCATCGGCGATTTTCACGGCAAGGATCTCGTCACCGGGCGAGTGTTTATCCGGGTCCTTGCGGATCTTGTCGGAACTGACGAAAGCTATTACCAGGCGCTCTTGCCGACTGGGGGTAGTTATCCGCTCGCGGGACATTATACCACGATCTACGGCCCCGCGGGTCGACAGGAGACGCGAGACGGTAACAGAGACCACCGGATGGTATTTGCCCTCATCCGTCTTGCGAATCTGAACTGACACCTGGCGGTACATCGGCTGGACCGTATTCTCCAGGGCCCCGGCGGCGGTGGCTTTATCTCTCCGCCACCACTCGAAGAAGTGCCTGCTGGCCATCGGCTCGGTCGTTATCAATCCGGCGCGGCGGTCGCGACGGTCCACGGTGAAGCGATACGACGACAGGACCTCGCCGGTGGCGTTCCAGACGGCCTGGAAATTTCTCTCGACCGGGGTCATCTCGGCCGGAGGAACTATCGGAGTGGTATGCTGCGCACATCCGCACGCGGCTAGGAGGATCGCAACAGGTATTATCCGGAAAATCGCCATGGCAGCCTTTCGCGCTGTATATTCGATTGATCTTAAGGCCTCATTGTATCGTTTCAGCGCTGGGCGGCAAGGGGGTGAGCGTTTAAGTTCAGGTCAATCGCGTCCAATGCCAGGATTCTGAGCAGGAGAAAGACAACTGGCTCGATCGGAGGCCTGGGCCATCCGGCCTGAGTAGGCCAAAGGCAGCAGGAAGCTAAGACCCGGGCGTTCCTGCCCCATTTTTTCGCATAACGTCGGGCTTCACCGGCAGAGTGGAGCGAAGTGGAACTCCGGCCGGTGCAAGTCCTTGTTCGGGCTTAAATGTCTACTTGGCAGTCGGCTCTGTCAGATGGAGGACTTTACCCTCGACAGACTCAAGAATTGAGTCCCGCAGATAGGTGCTGGCATTGAGGATTTCGATTCCGACCAGTTGTCCCTTGTCGTCCAGTTCCGCCGTGATGTTGGGGCTGATTTCAACGCTGGACGCTT
>JADHXQ010000012.1 GCA_016782885.1 Phycisphaerae bacterium
ATCGTTTTTTTCGGACTGCGTCAGGTGTTTTGTCGGCTTGTGTCAACTTTGAATGGTGAACTTCCGATAGTATAGCTGGAGTACCTTGTTGAACAGTCGCCCTTGATGCGATAGAATGCTGTGGGCGCTGTATCGCACCGTGCGATACAGTAGGCCCTGAAATGGATTCGGATCGTCATCGTCTGCCGTATGGGAAATGTTTATGTTTGAAAGATTTACAGAACGAGCTCGCAAGGTCATGGCGCTGGCTAATCAGGAGGCGCAGCGGTTCAACCACGAGTATATCGGCACCGAGCACGTGCTGCTGGGCCTTATAAAGGAAGGCAGCGGTGTCGGCGCGAACGTCCTGCGGAATTTGGGCGTAGACCTGCCGAAGGTCCGAATGGAGATCGAAAAACTCGTCAAAGCCGGACCGGATATGGTCACCATGGGCAAGCTGCCCCAGACCCCGAGGGCCAAGAAGGTCGTCGAATACGCCATCGAAGAAGCCCGCAACCTCAACCACAACTACGTCGGTACGGAACATCTGTTGCTTGGTCTGCTTCGCGAGCACGATGGAGTTGCCGCCCAGGTTCTGCTGAATCTTGGGCTGAAGCTCGAAGAAGTTCGCGGTGAAGTCCTCAGCCTGCTCGGCGCGGGCCTGGAACCTGAAGGAATCGAAGAGAGCACGTCTTCCATTTCGGAAGGCCGGCCTGGTTCGCAACGAAAAGGCAAGAGTAAGACCCCGGCTTTGGACAGTTTCGGGCGGGACCTTACCGAACTGGCGCGACAAGACCAGCTCGACCCGGTTATCGGCAGAACCGACGAGATCGAACGCGTGCTGCAGGTGCTCTGCCGGCGGACGAAGAACAATCCCGTCCTCCTGGGCGAAGCGGGTGTGGGCAAGACGGCCATTGTCGAAGGCCTGGCCCAGCAGATCGTCGGTAACGAAGTTCCGGAAATTCTCCACGAGCGCCGGATCGTTGCGCTCGACCTGGCGATGATGGTTGCCGGAACGAAATACCGCGGACAGTTCGAAGAGCGCATCAAGGCCGTCATGAACGAAGTGAGGCGCGCCAGGAATGTGATCCTCTTCATAGACGAGATGCATACCCTGGTGGGCGCCGGCGGGGCCGAGGGCGCCATAGACGCCGCAAACGTGCTGAAGCCCTCACTGTCCCGCGGCGAGATTCAGTGCATCGGCGCCACGACGATGGACGAGTACAGGAAGTACATCGAGAAGGACGGCGCGCTGGAACGGCGTTTCCAGACCATCATCGTCAATCCGCCGACAAAGGCGCAGACCCTCGAGATACTCCGCGGACTGAGAGACCGATACGAGAAACATCATCGCGTCGAGTTCACACCCGGCGCGCTGGAGCAGGCTGTAGAACTGTCCAGCCGGTACATCACCGGACGGGTCCAGCCGGACAAGGCGATCGACGTGATAGATGAAGCCGGCGCCAGAGTCCGCCTGAAAACAATGGCCAAGCCGCCGGATCTGGCGGCCATCGAGGCCGAAATCGAAAAGCTCCAGGACTCCAAGGACCAGGCCGTCAAGAACGCCGACTACGAACTTGCCGCCGAGTTGCGCGACAGGGCCGAGCTGCGCCGTCAGGACAAACAGGCCAAACTTGAGGCCTGGAAGGAACAGTCCGGGGCGAGCGGTGGGGCGGTTGACGAAGAAATCGTCGCCGAGGTGGTTTCGAAGATGACCGGTGTGCCCCTTACGCGCCTTGAGAGCGAAGAGGCCCAGAGGCTGATGGAACTGGAGAGCGAACTGCACAAGCGGGTTGTCAGCCAGGATGAGGCCATCAAGGTCATCGCCAAATCCATTCGCCGTGCGCGAAGCGGTCTGAAAGATCCTCGCCGCCCGGTCGGATCGTTCATATTCGCCGGTCCCAGCGGTGTGGGCAAGACGCTGCTGAGCAAGGCCCTTGCCGAGTTCATGTTCGGAGACGCCGAGGCGCTGGTGCAGCTTGACATGTCAGAGTACATGGAAAAGCATAACGTCTCCCGCCTGATAGGCGCCCCGCCGGGATACGTCGGATATGAAGAGGGCGGGCAGCTCACCGAGCGTATCCGCCGGCGCCCTTACGCCGTGGTGCTCCTGGACGAAATCGAAAAGGCGCACCCCGACGTGTTCAACACCATGCTCCAGATCATGGAGGAAGGGCAGCTTACCGATTCCTTCGGGCGAAGGGTCGACTTCCGCAATACCGTGATCATCATGACCACCAACATCGGCGCCGACCTCATCAGGAACAAAGGCGGATTCGGATTCCACCAGTCCGACAAGGAATCGAGCTACCAGAAAATGAAGGATATGCTCTCCAAGGAGATCGAGCGTTACTTCCGTCCGGAGTTCCTCAACCGCCTCGACGACGTGATTGTCTTCAAAACTCTCGATCGTGACGACCTTGTCGATGTCGTGCAACTGGAACTGGCGAAGGTTCGCGTGCGCCTCGCCGAGCACGGACTCGAACTGGAACTCGACCAGGAAGCAACGGATTTTCTCATCGACAAAGGCTACAATCCGGACTTCGGCGCCCGCCCGCTGCGGCGAGCCATCGAGCAGCATATCGAGGACCCGATCTCCGAGGGAATACTCCGCGGAGGATACAAGGACAATACGAAGATATCCGTCACCGTAAAGACCGAAAAGGTCGACGGAGAGTCCCAAACCCACCTGTACTTCGAAGGCCTCGGAGAGAAACCCGCCGAAGCCGACAAAGAACAATCCGAAGAAGTGCAGGAAACGACGACCAACTGACCCGCCTTTCTTGCGACAGCTTTACCCGGCCGCGGCGGACTTCAACCCGCCGCGGCCGCTTTCTGCGCTGTACGACCAGCCCGGATTCCACGCATCATAAGGTGCATTTCCGGTCGCCGGTGACGCCTGCCGGCCTACAGCGCATCAGCCAGAGCCCAGTGTCGGCGGTTATTGCCTGTGGTCTGGGCGGCGTCGTACTTCGAGCGGATGGGCAGTGACGCTGTCCGCCGGTTCTACGCTTCTCGGGTTTTCGTTGCCGTCTGGTTCATGTTGTGCCCGGTGGGATAAGTTTGGCGTGAGTTACCGCTGCGGCGGGGTTGGCCCGCACGGCCTTTGCGAGAAGGCACAACACTGTGACGACGTGTTTCTTCATATCTTATTGCCCAACGCATTATTCTGCACAAAATCTCCTTTAGCCGGAGATTCGGGTTCAATCATATATTTACGATACACTTTGGCCGCATAGACGTCAAGCACGACATGGCGGGTTTTGGAGCAGTGACGATATGATGGGCAGCGAGTCGTATCGGGAGCCGTCCTGATGTAATTCTTTTCCATAGAAAGAGCTAGCGCATACTAACTCTCGGCTCGCATTACACCCCAATCACCGGCAAATCCATGTTTATGGCTTGATTACGCCAGCAGCCTCGATTACCTTTAGCCCGGAATATCGTGGTTATGGAGATTTTGTGCTAAATACGGGAGTCCAGTTATCCCCGGCGCCGACGATCAACTGCGTGTAGTCCTCAAGGAGTACGATAACTTCCTTCGTGAAAAAGACTTGGCCCCACCCAAGCACAGAGCGTATCTCGTCCGGCGGGTTCAACAGTTTCTGCACTTCGCGCGGGCCCGGCGTTGTGCAGACGACGGAGTACATAAGCCGCGCGTGGACGAACGACTTCCAGTAGTTGGTGTCGATCAGAACGTGGGGGAACTCGCCGGTCCCCATTTCCCTGCCGCCGCCGTTGTCGTTTTCATCATTCATCATTTATTTCCCCCTTCATCATTTGTTTTTTCGCCGGTCTGTCGCTACTGTATCTCGTGAATGAAAGCGGAGTTCAGTTATGGTCGACAGGCAGAGGAAATCGACAGAGGGAAATAGCGCGGACAGGCGTTTGTCTAGCGGGCGCCGCAAACCGGGGGCGATATTCCCCACAGCGGCGGGAAAACTCAGTCTTCCGGACAACTACGCCTCGGTGCTCGAAGAACTCAAACGCAGAATTCAAACCGAACGTTTGCGGATTATGTTGTCGGCCAATGCGGGCATGATTCTCCTTTATTGGGATATTGGCAAGGGCATCCTGGCCCAACAAGACCAGCAGGGTTGGGGAGCAAAGATTATAGATCGTCTTTCGGCAGACCTGAAAGACGCCTTCCCCGAAATGGGCGGGTTTTCGCCCCGTAACCTTAAGTATATGCGAAAATTCGCCGAGTCCTGGCCGGATCGAGCAATTGTGCAACGCACGGTTGCACAAATTCCCTGGCGTAGCAATCTGGCGCTGCTTGACAAACTTCAAGACGTCCAGACTCGTCTGTGGTATGCGGAAGAAACTATCGAAAACGGTTGGAGTCGTGATATCCTGGTCATGCAGATTGAATCATCGCTTCACCTGAGGCAGGGCAAAGCGATCAGCAACTTCGAATTGGCGTTGCCGCCGACTGATTCGGACATGGCCTCACAAGTGTTCAAAGACCCTTATTTGTTCGATTTCCTGGGAACCGCCGACCTGAGCAGAGAACGGGAAGTGGAACAGGCCCTGATGGATCACGTTCAGCGATTCCTGCTTGAAATGGGCGCGGGGTTTGCTTTTGTCGGCCGGCAGGTCCTGCTTGAGGTCGGCGACCGAGACTTCCGCCCTGACCTGTTGTTCTACCACCTGAAGCTGCGATGCTATGTGGTCGTGGAACTTAAAGCCGTTCCATTTGATCCGGCGTTTACCGGGACGCTGAACCTTTATCTTTCCGCGGTGGACGATCTACTTGGCCATGAAGACGACAAACCAACCATCGGCTTGCTGCTGTGCAAGAGTAAAGATCGCATGGTTGTTGAATACGCATTGGGCGGTTACAACCGCCCCATGGGCGTCGCCGAATGGGAAACCTCGCTGACGCAATCACTGCCTGAAGAATTCAGGTCCAGCCTGCCAACCATTGAACAGATCGAAGCCGAGTTAGGAGGCGCCGAATGACTAAGATGAAGCAATGGATTACGTCGATTGTCCGCATCGCGGCCTGCCTGGCTGTTTTTTGCGGTATTCCTCACGCCGGCGGTGCGGTTGTTCAGGAATCGTCCAGGGAGATACCGGTGGCGTACGATGTGGATGTCGTGGTTGTCGGCGGATCGACCGGCGCGGTGGCGGCCGCCGCCCAGGCAGCCGGAAACGGCGCCAAGGTCTTCCTGGCGGCGCCGAGGCACTATCTCGGCGACGACATGTGTGCGACCTATTGCCTCTGGCTGGAATCCGGCGAGCTGCCCAAAACCGAACTGGCCAAGAAGATATTCACTTTCTCGCCGATCGTGCAGACTGCTCCGGTGAAGTTGGGCAAGAGTCCCGTGCTGCTGAAGTACAGCGCGGATCGCCCTTCTGCGGGCGTTCACAAAGATAGTCGTCGCTCGCCGATGCTGACTGATGGACGATACGCGGCGGCGGCTTCGCAAAGCGTCCAATATGACGGCGACGTTACGTTGACGATCGATCTGCTGCGAGTCCAGCCGGTCAGTGGCGTTCACCTTGTTGCGTTTCACAGACGCGGCGAGTTCGAGGTCGCCAGTATCGCAGTTTCACTCAGCGAAGATGCAAAGAAGTGGACCGATGCGGTTGTTGTACCTAATAAGAAACTGGGCCAAGCCGCAAGCGGAGACCCTCCGATTCAACTGTCGGCCTTCCTGATTGGCAAGGTCCGCTACGTTCGCATTACGGTCAAGAAGGGACCGGACTGCAAGCGGGTGCTGCTGGGCGAGATTGCCGTCGATGGGATGCTCCCGGCGATGGTTCAGGTCGAACCGAAGGCGCCTCCCGAATATACGACACCCACGCCGATGCACGTTAAGGTCACCCTGGACGAAGCACTGCTCGACGCGAAGGTTGAGTTTCTGTACGGGTGCTACGTGACCGACGTATTGCGCGACCGGGGCGGTAAGCTCGCGGGTATTGTGATGGCCAATCGGGCCGGTCGCCAGGCCGTCCGCGCCAAAGTGATAATCGACGCGACCGACAGGGCGGTCGCCGCACGCGCCGCGGGGGTGAAGTTCAAACCGTACCCATCCGGAAAGCAACCCTTCAAGCGAATCGTTTTTGGCGGGACGCCCAAATCGCAGGCTCGCAAAGTTGGGACCGGCCGGTCGACCAGGGGCAAGAGTAACGATTTCCACGAATACTCGCTTAACATTGCGATGAAGGATGCATCGCCGGCATCGTTTGCGGCGGCTGACCAGACTGCACGGAACCTCACATGGCATGACGGGCAGGTCGGCGGGTCCGAAGCGCTGTTCCAGGTTCCGCCCGATCCGATGGTCGCCCGCAAGAGCCTTTCGGGCGATTGGTCTGGTGCGGCGAAGGTCGATCTCGGTGCGTTTCAACCGGCGGGCGTCGAACGCCTTTACGTGTTGGGCGGTTGTGCGGACATTTCGCGGCAGGCCGCCTATAAACTTCTCCGCCCGTCAGCGCTGATGGAGTTGGGCGAGCGAATCGGACACGCCGCCGCCATCGAGGCGAAGGGCATATCCTCGGCGCCGGAATTCGCTGAGATTACAGTCACCGGTCCCAAAGCGGTGTCTCCGGTCAGCGGTGAGGTCCGCGAAATACTCAAGGGCGTGCGTTCGATGAAGCAAGACCTGCCGGTTATCCGGACTGAAACCCGCGCGCTGCCTGTACTGGGCAAGTACGATGTGGTAGTGATCGGCGGGGGCACCGGCGGCGCGCCGGCCGGTATCGCGGCGGCCAGGCGGGGCGCAAAGACACTCGTCGTCGAAGTGCTCCACGGGCTTGGAGGGGTCGGTACGCTGGGGATGATCGCAAAGTACTATCACGGAAACCGCGTCGGCTTTTCGGCGGAGATTGACCGAGCCGTGGGGGGACCCGGATGGAACGTCGAGAAAAAAATGGAATGGTATCGCGGCGAACTCGTCAAGGCCGGGGCGGACATATGGTTCGGTACGCTCGGTTGCGGCGCCCTGGTCGAGAACAATCGCGTTAAGGGCATAGTCGTCGCGACGCACCAGGGGCGCGGAGTAATACTGGCGGGCGTCGTGATCGACTCGACGGGCAACGCGTCGATGGCCGCCGCCGCCGGCGCCGAGTGTACGGTCATCGACGCCGAGCACATATCAGTTCAGGGTACGGGCCTTCCGCCGCTCGAACCCGGCGCGGGATACACCAACACCGACTGGACTTTCCACGATGACGACGACGTACTCGACATGTGGCGGATGTTCGTGGTGGCCAAATCCAAATACAAAAACGCCTACGATCTGGGCCAGTTGATAGACACCCGGGCACGCCGGAGAATCGTCGGGGACATCGTCCTCATGCCGATGGATATTCAGAACAGGCGAACCTTTCCGGACACGATCGTCGTGTCGAAGAGCAACTTCGACAACCACGGTTTCTCGAGCCACACCATATTCATGATCAAACCGCCCGACACGAAGGGAATGGTAGCCAACGTACCTTACCGCTGCCTCCTGCCAAAAGGCTTCGACGGGATTATGGTCACCGGACTTGGTCTCAGCGCTCACGGCGACGCGATGCCGGTCCTGCGCATGCAGCCGGATATTCAGAATCAGGGCTACGCCGCCGGCGTGGCTGGGGCAATGGTTACCAAGGCGGGCTTATCCACGCGCGAGGTTAACATCAAGGCGCTCCAGAAGCACCTCGTGGAGAAGGGCAACCTGCCTGAAAGTGTCCTGACGGTAAAGGATTCGTACCCGATGTCCGCCGCGAAAATAGAGGCCGCTGTGAAGTCCGTCACGTCTAACTACAATGGTATTTCTGTGATCCTGGCCCAGCCCGCCGATGCGATCAAACCGCTCATGGCGGCCTACAAGTCAGCCGCCCCGGGTCCGCAGAAGGTCGCCTACGCCCATATCCTCGGTATGCTCCACGAACCGGCTGGCGCAGAGACTCTCGCCAAGGCTGTACGGGCCGCCAAGTGGGACAAGGGTTGGAACTTCCGAGGTATGGGCCAGTTCGGGCGGACGACCAGCCCGCTGGACAACCTGATAATCGCCCTCGGTCGAACCGGTCAGAGCAGCGGCACAGATGCGATACTTGAAAAGATCGGGCAACTGAATTCCCGTAGCGAGTTTTCGCATTATCGCGCCGTGGCGATGGCCGCCGAGTCGCTGGGCGATGCCCGGTCCGCCAAACCTCTTGCCGATCTTTTGAAGACTGAAGGTATGAGCGGGCACGACTTTGTTGAGATCAAGGACGTTCGCGGACGAACCCCCGCGAGCCGAACCGACACCACCACACGCAACAGCTCGCTTCGCGAGTTGATACTGGCCCGCGCGTTGTACCGATGCGGGGATCATGAGGGGATTGGCGGAAAAATCCTCAGGAAATACGCACGCGACTTGAGAGGGCACTACTCCCGCCACGCCAAGGCCATACTCGCCGAGAAGCTCGCACCCAGGCGGAAGTAGGGTGAAAACATACGCATTAAAAACCATATGGCGCGTTTGTGTTAACGGTTACCACAAGCCGCACAGGGAGCAAGGCATGAAGACAACAGCACGGATTTGTTTGCTTATGCTGATCGCCGCCGGCGCGAGCGTCGCCCGCGCCGAGGCGCCGATCGACTTCAAGGATATCCTCTTCATCAAACGCCAGTTCCTCTCCGGCGGCGGTAATCACATGTGCGATCAGTATTTCGGGTTTCACGCCGTCCCGGGCGGCGGCGTGTTTGTCCTCGAAAACGCCTTCTCCGACAAGCCCGCCGTCCGCGACGTCCTGAAAAACTCCCTCTGCCAAAACGGGCGGTTCAAGGGACGCAAGCTCCCTTCGGGCAGTTACCTCTCGCCCGATCTTTCATACGACGGCAAGACGATACTCTTCGCCTTCACAGAGGCCGAAAAGACCCGCTACAAGTGGACGCCGAAAAGTACGTTTCACATCCTCAAGGTCAATGCCGATGGTTCCTCATTGACCCAGCTCACCGACGGGGCGTGGAATGACTTCGACCCCTGCTGGATGCCCAACGGGCGCATACTCTTCAACTCCGAGCGCCGCGGCGGTTTCGGCCGCTGCCACGCACGCCCCGTACCGATCTACACCCTGCATACCATGAATCCCGACGGTAGCGATATCGTCTGCATCAGCCACCACGAGAGCAATGAATGGCATCCGAGCATCGACAACAACGGTATGATCGTCTACACCCGCTGGGACTACGTCGATCGCGGGTTCAACCAGGCGCACCATCCCTGGATAACTTCTCCAGACGGGCGAGACCCGCGCTCGATTCACGGGAACTTCAAGGAAAAACAGGGCGACAACCCGGTGATGGAACTGGACGTCAGGGCGATACCGGGGTCCAAGAGGTATGTCGCCACCGCCGCCGCCCATCACGGTCAGGCATACGGTTCGCTGATCATGATCGACCCGCAGGTCGCCGACGACAACAAAATGTCGCCGATCACCATTCTCACCCCGGACGCCAAGTTCCCCGAAGCAAACACGGGCACCGGTAACGACCTGAAATACGCCTCCGCCTGGCCGCTCAGCGAGCGATACCATCTCTGCGTCTACGATGAAAATGGAAACGCCCGGCGCGGAGGGAAGAACAATTTCGGTATCTGCCTCCTGGACGCCGAAACTCACGAAAAGAAGCTGCTGTACCGCGATCCGGCGATATCCTGCCTGAGTCCGATACCGCTGCGGGCGCGCAAGAAACCGCCCGTGATCCCCCACAGGACGGCCGTCGGAGAACCGTTGGCGCCGGGAAAAAAGTTCGATCCCGACGCCCGCAAGAACGCTCCGGCGACCGGTACGGTCGGTGTAATGAACGTTTACGACAGCACGCTGCCTTTCCCCAAAGGAACGAGAATAAAGTATCTGCGAATCATGCACGTGCTGCCGAAGTCCACGCCGCACCACCACAAACCGCAAATCAGCTACGGCGTCGAGAAGTCGGCTCGCGCCGTCCTGGGCACCGTACCGGTGGAGGACGACGGCAGCGTGCTGTTCACGATGCCCGCGGGCAGGTCCGTGTTCTTCCAGGCGCTCGACGAGAACATGGAGGCGGTGCAGTCGATGAAGTCCGCCACCTACGTCCAGCCGGGCGAGCGGTTGTTCTGCACCGGTTGCCATGAACCGCAAAAGAAAACCGCGTCGATGGGCGCCAACGCGAAGGCCCTGCGCCGCAAACCGTCAATGATCACGCCCGACGTCGACGGATCCAATCCGTTCAGCTTCCCCCGCCTGGTGCAGCCGGTGCTCGAGAAAAAGTGCGTGCCCTGTCACGTGAAGGACCACAAGGACGCGAAGAAGAAACCGCCGGATCTGAGGAAGGGCGACTACCTCAAAGACAAGAGACACTGGTACACCTCGTACATCAACCTGCGAACCTATGCGTTCTACTACGGTCCGCTGGGCGGATATGACCGCTGGCTGCCCGCGGTTACCGTGCCGGGCAAGTTCGGCGCCAAGGCCTCCAAGCTCTACGCGATGCTGAAGAAGGGGCATCACGACGTGAAGCTGTCAAAACCCGAGATGCACCGGATCACCCTCTGGTTGGAATGCAACTCCGACTTCTTCGGCGCCTACGAGAACACAAAAGCACAAGCCGAAGGCAAAATCGTAACCCCCGCGCTGAACTAGCAGCCCGTTGAAGAAGTCGATTCTGCATGCGAGCGGGTCTTGTCCGTCCTGGCGTCTTCGTCGTGACAAGGTGCATTTGGGACATGTTCCCGCGTTCGCCTCCAGGGTTGGATCGTTCTCCTCAAGAACCATATAGTGTATTGGGGCGTATGAAATGTTATAGTAATGTTTCGGGATCGCCCCTGTGTCGGGTTGCGCATCTGCAATCCGGACTTTTGATCCGTGCGTGTGATCCGGTGTGGCCCGTGCATCCTGCGCGGGATTTTTTGAAATTGTTGTTTTCCCGGGAACCTTGTGGCCAAGAGAGCGTCGAATAGTGTGGAAGGCGATCGAGGCGTTAAAGGCGCCAAAGGCGGCGGAGATGGACGCAAGCCAATCGCCTTCGACGACGTGACTCTGGTGCGGAGATTCCGCCAGGGAGACATGGAATCGTTTTCTCTGCTGGTGGCGAAGTACCAGGACCGGATTTACAACATGTTGCTCCGTATGTGCGGCCGAGCCGCCGATGCCGAGGAACTTGCCCAGGAGGCGTTCCTCCGCGCGATGGAACGCATCGGACAGTTTCACGGAAGGAGCAAGTTTTATACGTGGCTGTTCAGGATAGCGGCCAATTTGGCGATTTCACATAGAAGGCGAAGCGGACGAATCAAGTTCCATTCGCTGAGTGGACCCGAAGACGGCGACTCTCGTGGTGGCGATGCGCTTACTTCGCCCACGGCCGCCAGACGCCAGGTCGGACCGCAGGAAGCGGCGGTTGCTGCTGAGACGAATCAGCGTGTGATGATAGCCCTGAGCGAACTCGACGAAGAGTTTCGCCTGGTGATAGTTTTACGCGACATTGAAGAAATGGACTACGCGCAAGTGGCCGATGTTATGAATGTGCCCGTGGGCACCGTCAAAAGCCGCCTGCACCGTGCCAGGGCAATGTTGAGGGACAGGTTGAGAGGCCTGTTGGATGATTATGAGTGAAGACAGAGACAACATTAGAGAGTTGCTGTCGGCCTACATCGACGGTGAAGTCACCGGCGAGGAGTCCCGCTCCGTTGAGCAGGCAGTTGCCAAGGATCCCGAACTGGCCTTGGAACTGCACGAACTTACCGCCGCCAGGCGGCTTGTAATGGGCCTGGCGCGCCAGCGGGCGCCGCGAGGCTTCGTGCGAAAAGTGATGGCACGGGCCGAACGCAAACACCTTCTGGGCGACCACCAGGCCGGCGGGGCGTTTAGGGCCGCAAGATGGATCACTCTGGCAGTAGCTGCCGTGGTGCTTTTGGCTGCCGGAATCGGCATAATCGCCGTCAACATGCTCGGGACATCGCAGGGCCCGTCTCCCATAGCAAATCTGGACGATACTGACGGAAGTCTCGACGGACCGGGAGGTATAGGTTTCGACGATGGATCGCTGCATGGTAAGGACGGTGTCGACGGGAAGAAAATTGGCGCCAAGGCGGGAGTCGGTGACGCGGCCACCGAAGGCGGCAGGCTTGTTATTGCGGATGAGGCATTCGACTACGCGGTAGCCAACGCGAAGAACACGTCCATATATACTCACGATGTCAGCAACACGCTGGCGGTGTTGCACGAGACGTTCACTCGTAATGACGTCCTGCCTCTGGAACTTGAAGTGCCGACTGTGGATTCCAAAGCCGCCGACAAGGGCGACCAGACGAAACAAGATGTCTCTCGCGGCGGGTTGAACTTCTATTACAACAAGAAGCAGGATACCGAACAGGTGCAGATCGTTGTCCTGGCCAGCAACACGGTGATCGAGCAGCTCAACGGCGATCTCGATAAGCTCGCCCGCGTTCAGAAGGTTTCCCAGGCCCCTGCGCCAGATTCTTACAAGGCCAGATCCGACCTTGGGTTTGTCGCCCGCCGGACCGGACCTCCTCGGGCTACGCGGAAAGATACCGATCCTTCGGGGCGCGATGAGGAAGGAATGGAGATAGCTCGCCTCGATAGGACCAAGGACGAGCCCGTGTCGGGCAAAGGTGCTGGGGTTCGAGCGAAAAGCAAGATGCCGGCAAAAGTTGTGACCGATCCGGGCGTTAGTAAGAAGGCTCCGGCCCCGGCTCCGGTTACGGTGGTTCCCGCTGCACCGAAAGTCGCCAAGCCGGTGGCGGCCCCGCAGATATCCGGTGGTGCTGATGACGCCCGTTCGTCCGATATTGCGGCGGCAGAGGCACGGGGTGCAGCGACCGCAGGTTCCAATTTGGCTGCAAAGAGGGTTTCTCAAACAGGCAATGCGGCAACAGGCGATGTCCCGGAAACGACGCTCGACAATACTGCCGGGCAGAAGTCTGAATTTGCCGCCAAGGGCGGCAAGCCCAAGCCCAATGGCAAGTCCGCGCCCGGCAAGCCCGGCGAACTCGGGCTCGCCAAAGGGTCTGTTACCGGGCCGACGACCAGGCCTTCCGGGTCCGTGCAGGTAGCCGGTAGAGTTCAGGGAGTTTTCGCGGAAACCAACAACCGCGGTGAATTGGAGATTCTGTCGTCTCAGATAGCCAAGGAGCAGAAGAGCGGAGAGTCCGACAAGCAACTTGAGAAGCAATACAGCAAGCTCAATAGCGCATTCCGCCAGCAGATATTGAACGATGACCTCCGCCGCAACGTGCAGTCCCAGCAGGCCAGGGGCGTTAACATTCAGGCGCTGGTTATCAACATAAACCGCCGCAGCCTCGGACGCTTCGGAAAATCTGCCGCCACAGGCGGTGTTCTGCTGCGCGACGGCGGGGCTCTCTCAAGGCCCCGCGCCGCCACTACATCAGCGCCGGTTTCCGAGTCGACCACGCAACGGGCCGCCCGGCAGGTTGACACGAGCAGATGAGGCCTCAGATCGGCGCCCCCGCCCATCGCCTCCGCCCCCGCTAAAAAAAAACTTTGAAACCTTGAACCTCACGTGCGAAATCACGTATTATACGCGACCCGTGCCGAGGCGTTCTCCAGTCGGTGCGGCGGTGTATTCGGCCTGCGGGCGTTGCTTTGACCCTGTTTGGTTCTACCGAGATGGGGACCTGGAGATAACATCCGGAAGTAACCTCTATATATATGGAAAAGAAAACGATGCACCTGATCGAAATTAAGGAATTACGAAAGGCTTTCGGGCCAATCGTTGCCGTCGACGGAATATCGTTTACCGTCGACAAAGGCGACGTGCTGGGCTTTCTTGGCCCGAATGGCGCTGGAAAGTCCACGACGATGAAGATGTTGAGCGGCTTCCTGCCGCCGGACGGCGGGACTGCCAGCGTCAACGGGCACGATATCATAACCGACTCCATTGCTGTCCGCAGATCGATGGGTTATTTGGCGGAGAATGCGCCGGCCTACGATGAAATGTCGGTTCTGGGCATGTTGAAGTTCGTTTGCGAGGCTCGCGGTATCAAGTCCTCCGCCCGCAGGCAGGCGATCGACAGGGTGGCTGTGAGTTGTGCCATTACCGGTGTGATGCATCAGCTTGTCGGTACGCTGTCGAAAGGGTATCGCCGGCGTCTGGGCCTGGCACAGGCATTGGTGCATGACCCGGACGTGCTGATCCTCGACGAACCCACCGACGGTCTGGACCCCAACCAGAAATATGAGGTTCGCAAGCTGATCATGGGTATGGCCTCGGAGAAGTGCATTATTATCTCCACGCACATCCTGGAAGAGGTTGAAGCCATCTGTAATCGGATAATCATAATCAGCGATGGCCGGATACTCGTCGACGAGACCGCCGAATCGCTAATGGCCAAACACGGCGGTACGCTGGACCAGACTTTCCGCGAGCTTACCGGATCTGTGTCCCAGGTGAAGGGAGGCGCCTCATGAACGGATTTACGAGTGTTTTCAAGCGTGAGTTGAAGGCCTACTTCTCCACGCCGGTGGCGTACGTATTCATGGTGGTGTTCCTGGTGTTGAGCGGATCGCTTACGTTCCGGGACGGTTTCTTCCAGATGCGTCAGGCATCGATGCGGGTGTTCTTCAGCAACATTCCGATACTGTTTATCTTCCTTGTCCCGGCGATCGCGATGAGGTTGTGGTCCGAGGAGCGTCGCAGTAACTCGATAGAACTGCTGTTTTCGCTGCCCATCACGACAGCGCAGGCGGTTATGGGCAAGTTTCTTGCCGCGTGGTCCGTTCTGGTGTTGGCTTTGGCGCTGACCTTCCCGATGGTAATGACGGTGGCTTATCTCGGCGATCCGGACTGGGGGCCGATCATTACCGGGTACGTGGGCAGCGTGTTGCTTGCCGGCGCCTATCTTGCGATCGGCAGCTTCTTTTCGATCCTTACGCGGAGCCAGGTTATCGCCTTCGTTCTGGGCGTTGCGTCTTGTGGAATAATCTTCCTTCTGGGCAGTCCGAGTGTAATGTCGGGCATGTCGAGCTTTGCCCCGATAGGATTTGTCGAGGCGATGGAATCCCTGTCGTTCCAGACGCGGTTCGAGTCGATTCAGCGGGGCGTAATCGAGTTGCGGGACCTCCTGTTCTTCATACTGCTGATTGCTGGTTGGATATGGGCGAACATAATACTGCTTGAGGAAAGGAGGGCTGCATAATGAAAACCACTATACGGCTTATACTTGCCTTGATATTCGTGGGTGTGATCTCGATCTCCGCGGTGCTGCTTTCGAGAAAAGGCGTCGGCGGAGCACAGGTCGATTTTACCAGCGGCGGACTGTACACGCTCTCTGATGGCACCAAGAGCATCCTGGGCAAGCTGAATCAGACTATTACGCTGAAACTCTACTACGCTCGAGTTGCGGCCATGAAGGGCCCCGACCAGATCCGTTTCTGGAATAACTACTACCTGTACGTTCGCGATCTGCTGGAGGAATACACCAGACTCTCCGGCGGAAAGATCAAACTCGAACTGATCGATCCCCGCACATACAGCGCCGACGAGGAAGAGGCCATCCGCAACGGAATCAAGCGTTTCCCGATATCCGACGACGAGAGCTTTTACTTCGGTATGCTGGCGACTACGGAGCTGGGCAAGGATGATGTGATCGAGTTCTTCGAGCCTAATCGCCAGGAACTTGTGGAATACGATGTCTCGAAGATCATTTCGTCGCTGATGCAGCGCAAGAAGCGCAAGATCGGGATTGTGTCGTCCCTGCCGGTCATGGGTCCGGCCAACATGTCGCCTTACATGATGCAGATGATGCGGATGCAGGGCAGGCAACCGGACCCGCCGTGGACAATCACCAGGCAAATGCAAATTGACTACGAAGTCCAGAGCCTCAAGCTCGACACCCACGAAGTGCCCGACGATATCGATTTTCTTATGGTCATTCACCCCAAGAATCTCGATCAGAAGGCGAGATTCGCTATCGACCAGTTCGTCATGAAGGGTGGAAAGTTGATGGTCTTTGTCGATCCGCATTGCCTGGCCGACAGGCCCCCGCGGGACCCCAGGAATCCTTATGCCGGACTGAGTCACCATGCCGGTTCAGACCTGAACAACCTGTTGATCAATTGGGGCGTGGTGGTCGCCACAAAGAAAATCGCGGTAGACCGCGCAGTGGCGACCAAGACAGGGCGTCCGCCTCAGGCGTTCCTTCCGTACCTGACGTTGAATTCCGAATGCGTAAACGCTTCCGAGGCTATGGTCGCCAAGATCAATGACGTCAGGATGCTTTTCGCCGGCGCCATAAGCAGGCATGGCGGATACTCGACGTTCAGACCGCTGCTGTCGACCACGAAAACCGGCAGCACCTGGCTTCCGAAAGATGCGACATCGCTGAACATGCCGGACGCTCAGAAGATCCAGAAGGAAGTCAGGGATGGAACCGAACCGGTGGTCCTGGCCTGCCTGCTGACCGGAAAGTTTACAACCAACTTTCCCACCGGTATCGAGGTCGAACGGGACGGCGCAGACGACGAAACCCCCGATACCCAACCGGCTACCACGCGACCGGCGACGACCCAACCGGCAACGACTCAACCGGCGACGACCCAACCTAAAGACAAGACCAAGCGTATCGAACCAGTCAAGGAATCCGCTGAAGGAGCGATGGTGCTTGTCGTTTCGGACGTTGACATCTTGACCGACATGTTGTGCTATGACAGGTCATTCTTCGGTATGGCGCAGTCCGGGAGCAACGTCCCGTTCGTCCTTAACGCCCTGGAGTTCCTCTCGGGTTCGAAGGACCTGATCTCGATCCGTTCCCGAGGCCGGTTCAGCAGGCCGTTTACGGTTGTGGACGAGATAGAGCGGGAGACCGACCGCCAGACGCAGGAAGAAATCGACGCGGTCAACGCCAAGATCAAGGGCTACCAGAGCGAACTCGACGCCTTGGGCAAGAAGAGTGGTTCCGAGCAGGACGCCGCCGTGCTGCAAGAGGCGGTTCTGGCCAAGAGGCGGCAGATTGAAGCCGACATAACCGCCGCAAACCGCCAACTGCGCGACCTGAAGAGTATCCGGCGCGAGAAGGTTGAAGCGCTGGAGTTTAAACTTAAGATTTACAACATAGCCGCCGCTTCGGCGATATTGCTGTTGATTGCGATTCTATTGTGGCTGTTCCGATATTTCCGAGCAAAACATTATGCGGCACAAAGGGCATAAGCGATGATACTGACAGATAAGAAACTATCCATACTGGCCGGTGTGGCGGGCGTGTTGCTCGTATTGACAGTGATAGTCTACTCAGGTGGTTTCGGTTCGGCGAGGGACTTCGAGTCCGGTTCACTGCTGATCCAGGGCCTGGATCCACAGAAGGTCTCCAGAATCACTATCGACCATGACGGCGAGTCCCTGACTTTGCGACGGACTGCACAAGGATTCACCATCACGCAGCGCCAGGGTTATCCGGCCTCTATCGAGAAGGTCAACGCTCTGTTCATCAAGTGTCTTGATATCCGCTGCGATGACAAAGTCACCGAGAACAAGGATAACCACAAGGACCTCGGTGTCGCCGCCGACGACAAGGAAGCGACTGTTGTGAAATTACTCGACAACGCCGGGAAAGTGATTGCCGGAGTCGTTGTCGGAGGCAGCGTATCGCGAGGCCGCGGCGTATACGTCCGGTCCGTCGACAAGGATGTCGTTTACGCTGCCGACAAATGGGTGAGCTTTGCGACAAAGGTCTCCGACTACGTCGATACGGAATTGGTGAAGGTCGCCAAGAAAGATGTCATCGAAGTTCGCGTAGAGCAGAAGGATTCGACCTGCACCGCGGCACGCGGCAAGGACGACAAGATAGTTCTCCAAAACATTCCCAAGGGCAAACGCGCCAAAGACAGCGACGTGGAATCCCTGTTCGACGCATTGTCGAGCCTTACGCTTGACGATATTGCTACCGATGCCGCCCTTGCCGCCAATCCGGACACCACTTTCACGTGCAAAACGAGCAAACATGCAACGTACGTTGTGAAACTCTCGAAGAAGGACGACAAGCACTACGTGAAACTGTCTGTCACGGGCCCCAGCGCCGAACTCGTCGAGAAGAGCATGATGATCGCCGCAAACGAACCCCAGGCTGAACTCGATAAGAAAGCCGCCGTGCTGACCGCCAACGACAAGGCCAAGGCGTTCAACCTGCTCCACAATAACCGGGTCTACGAAATCGCCTCATGGTCCGCCGGAAAAATGCGAAAACCCCTGAAGGATCTCGTCGAGGATATCCCGAAGGACGACGACCCCGAGAAGATCACCGCCAGCCATATCCTGATCGGATACAAAGGCTCCAGTAAGTCCGAGGCCACGCGCACCAAGGCCGAAGCCCGCAAACTGGCTGAAGATGTGCTGGCAAAGACCAAGGCCCACGGCGCCAATTTCGCCGCACTCGCCAGGAAGCACTCTGAAGGCCCCAGCAAAGACAAAGGCGGCGATCTTGGAGAGTTCGGCAAAGGCGCCATGCATGAGAATTTCGAGAAGGCCGCCTGGAAACTCAAGGTCGGCGAGATCAGCGGTATCGTCGAGACGCCGTTCGGTTTCCACGTGATCAAGCGAACGAAATGATTTTATAGCTATCAGCTACTAGCTATCAGCTATCAGCTAAAAGCAACGGCAAGAGCGAACGGCAACGACGGTTAGCCGTTCGCTCTTGCCGTTAGCCGTTAGCCGTTGCTTTTAGCTGATAGCTGATAGCTGACAGCTATCAACTCAATCCACTATGATTTTCGGCGGTCCGACGGGCTTCTTACCGTCGGGATTGTCGGCGATTTTGTGTTTGTCGGACCATGTCTTCTTGGTGACTCTGTCTCCGGCAAAATGGATGGTCACGAAGTAGTAGTCCTTGTCGTCTTCGATTTCCTCGGGGACGTATGTCCACGAGTCCGAGAACTTCGTCGTCGGCGGTCCGAGTATCTTCTCGACCGTCAGTTTATCCATGCCCGACTGGATAGTCATGTAGCGTTGTTTCGAGAACTTGTTGCATCCGCCGACGGCGAGGCACACCAGTCCCAACAAGGCCGGCAGCAATAATGTTCGTTTCATGAGGCGTCTCCTATGGTGATAAGGTAACAGGATTGCGGGGTGTTCTTGCGGTATGTCGTTATTGTCCTGACGTGAAGATTCGTTGTGCGGTCAATCGCGGTGTGAACGGGCTGGTGAAGACGGCAACGAGCACGAATTTCTGCCCGACCGGTATAGGTTTGTCCCATTGCAGTTTGAACTCGTACATCTGCTGGCTGCGATTCCAGTATCGCAGATTCTCTCGCGGATCGAGCAGCGAGGGCTCGATTTCCCATATACCGCAAAGCGTGCCTTTGGGCTCCAGGCTGTTCGGCTTGAAGGTGTATATCTCAAAACGGAAACTGCCGAATGTCTTCGTCGCCTCGTGAAAGGCGTTGAATGCTTCGACCCGGACGTCGACCCCTCGTATCCCTCCATCCTTGTCGAACGTGCGGGTAACGGTAAACGGATGGATGTTGATGCTCTTGGGAAGGAGGAGGTTCACCGGTTGCGGTACGTCGATCTGGGTGTATTCGCGCGCCATCGGCAGGGGCGCCGATTTAGAATTGCTCGTGTTGACCTTCGCATTGTTGCATCCTGCAGCCGCGCTCACCAGCGTCAGCAGAGCGGTCAGCAACTTTGTAGTTTCGCGTCTTGTGAAGGTGTTCATTTGTAACTCCTGTAATATCAGGAAGGTCAGAAGGGCAACATCGAATCTGACCGACCGCAGAATTATAGCCATCCCAAACCGCACTGACAAGGCATGCATTCAAATAGCAACCGTATTGCCTTTATAAGTTCCACTCGGCTGCGGTATACTGCGGAGGCTTAAGTTTCGTATAGGAGTAATCGATGAGCATTCGAATACTGACAATCCTGGCGTTGATGGTCTCGCCGGCATTTGGCGCCTCGGGCGTGGTTTGGCTGGAGGCTGAGGGGTTCGACAAGACGGGCAAGTGGTCAAACGATTCGCAGCATGTCGACCTGATGGGCTCGCCTTACCTGCTGGCCACCGGCGTGGGAAAGCCCGTTGAAGACGCCGTCACTACCGCCAAAATCCCCGCCGCGGGCAAGTACACTCTCTGGGTGCGATGCAGGGATTGGTTTCCGAGCCATTCTCCGGGACAGTTCAACGTTCTGGTGGGCGGTAAGGCCTCGGGCGTTACGTTCGGCAAGGCCAAGAACGATGCATGGCAGTGGGTTAGCGGTGGGGCGTTCGACCTGAAGGCCGGGAAGGTCGAGGTGGCGATTCACGACCTTACCGGATGGTGGGGGCGATGCGATGCGGTTGTCCTGGCACGTGAGTCTTTCAAACCGGCCCAAGACGCGAAAAAGCTTGCCGCCCAGCGGATCGAGTTCTGCCGAGTCACTCCCGACGTTAAGGCAACCGGCGTTTATGACGTGGTTGTAATCGGCGGCGGTCCCGCCGGTATGGGAGCCGCCACCTCCTCCGCTCGACACGGGTGCAGGGTCGCTTTCATCCAGGACCGCCCCGTACTGGGCGGTAACTCGTCTTCGGAGATCCAGGTCCCGCCGATGGGCTACATCGGCCGCCCGCCCGACAGGGTAAACATAACCGGTCTGGCCGAAGAGTTTTTCCCCGAGCAGGGGTGGTCCAGCTTTGCCGACTCGAAAAAGATGGAAGCGATCGTCCGGGCCGAGAAAAACATCTCGCTGTATCTCAACACGCGGGCGATCGGCGTCGAGATGTCCGCAAAAGACCGGATTAAATCAGTGATCGCGCTGAACGTTCGCACCGGGCAGCGCATGGGGTTCGCCGCGCCGTTTTTCATCGACTGCACCGGCCACGGTTGGATCGGATACTACGCCGGCGCCGAATACCGCATGGGACAGGAGGCCCGCGCCGAGTTCAACGAATCGCTCGCGCCGGTTAAGGCCGGTAAGCGGACGCAGGGCAACACGCTGTACTATGCGGCGTTCAAAACTCATCCGGGCGGAAAAGTTCCAGCGCCCTTCAGGACCGCCTCCGCCCCCGGAGTGGTCATCAAGTATAGCGACCAGGCCAACGTCACCGTGACCGGAGACTGGAAGCATAGTACTTTCCAGGGCGGGGACTATCTTCATGATGCCGATGCCGCCAAAGGCAAGAAGTCCGTAACATTCACATACAACGTCAAGCAGGCCGGGCGGTACGAAGTATTCCTGGGCTACCTGGCGTGGAGCAACCGCGCGCCGAACGTTCCGGTGACTGTCGAGCACGCCGACGGAAAGACGAAAGTCACCGTCGACCAGACCGCAAGCGAGGGCGGTTGGAAAGCGTTGGGGGCGTTTCGTTTTACGCCGAAGGGGCCCGCTCGTGTGACGATTGGTACGGCTGGTACGAAAGGTACAGTTCTGGCCGATTGCATCCGCGTGGTGGCCCCGGGCGACAAAACCGCCAAACCGCCCGCGCCTGAGGTTGAGCCCAAGCCAGACGGCGTGCGATTCGACTGTCCGCCCTGGGCCTATCAATGGCGCAGCAGCGCGGAATTCGAGAAACTGGGGTCCCACCGCCGCATAAGGACGCCGGACCGCCCGGAGAATTTCGACGCGCCGTCCCGCGGTATCGGTCGCAATCCAGGCAACGATCCCAACGGCGCTCTGTTGCACAAGTATTGGGTCGAGCATGGCGGGATGTACGATATTATCAAGGACGCCGAAAAGATCCGCGACGAGTTGTTCAGGATCAACATCGGTATGTGGAACTACGCTAAAAATTACAATCCCAGAACGGTTGCCCGGAACAAGTACCGCGAACTGGTCTGGTTGAACTACGTGCCGGGAGTGCGGGAGTCCAGGCGCCTGGTCGGCGATTACATCATGACGCAAATCGATTTCGATAAGCGAATCCTCCATCCAGACACGATCGGCTTTACGGATTGGGGGATCGACGTCCATCATCCTGAAGGCTTCTGGGTGAGGGGTAATGACTGTATTCACGTCTACCACGGGCGGCGTGTCAGCATCCCGTACCGGTCGCTCTACTCGAAGAACATCGTCAACCTGTTCATGGCCGGTCGATGCCATTCGGCCACGCATATCGCTCTGGGCGCCACGCGTGTTATGCGCCCGATGATGCTGACCGGGCAGGCCGCCGGAACGGCTGCCGCCATCGCGACCGAAAACAAGACTTCCCCACGCGGTGTCTACAAGAGCCATATCACCGAACTCCAGCAGCGGCTGCTGAAGGACGGATGCTACCTGATCGGTGTCAAGAACGCCGACAAACGCGATCTGGCGCTGGGCGCCAAACTTACCGCGTCGAGTTTCACCAAGGGCATGGAACCCGCCAAGACGATTAACGGTTGGAACAGAATCGTCGCCCCGGATCGCAACGCCTGGACGCCCGCCTCCGGCGCCAAAGGACCGCACTGGATCGAACTTCGCCCAGCCGCCAGAAGTACTGTCAACACCGTTCACGTGACATTCGAGAAGGGCACGTCCGTCGGTTTCAGTGTCGCCGCGTGGATTGGCGGCGAGTTCAAGGCCGTTGCTGATCTCCCGCAAAACAAGCTGCGCAGGTGCGTGGCGAACTTCAAACCGGTCACAACCGGCCGAATTCGCATAACCGCCGCCAAGGCGCCGGTGATATGTGAAATACGCCTGTATAACGAGAAAGGCCAATAGCATGCGACCGACCGCCATTGCGGCCGTACTTACGATAGCAGCGTTATGCTCGCTCGCCGGCGCCGCCGATCCCGCACCGGACGGGCGCAAAGCTCTCCTCAACGCCTGCGCGAAGCAATTTGAGCGGATCGTCTTTATCAAACGCAACACGTGCACCGCCGACCATTACTACACCGATCACGTAAACGATCGGGCCAAGCCGGGCGGTAACTTGTGCGTCCTGAACCTGCGGGACGGGAAGGTGAGCGAACTGGTCGGCGAGTTGAAAGACGGATGGTTCGGAAGGTTTGACGTTTCGTTCGACGCGAAAAAAATAATCTTCGGCTGGAAGAAAGCCGCAAAGCAGGGCTACCGTATCTACGAGATCGACATCGATCCGGCGACCGGTCTCCGCGCCGGGTCCAGCCCTCCCAGACAGCTCACCTTCCCGACCGCCGACGAAGCCCAACTCGTAAAGAAATACGGTAAGAGTCGCGGGGGCGTGTATTATCACCACGGTACGGACGATATGCATCCGTGCTACCTGCCGGACGGCGGGATAGTTTTCACTTCCACACGCTGCCAGTTCGGCGTGTTGTGCAACAATGACGACGTGTTCACCTCTACCATACTGCACCGCATGAGCGCCGACGGTCGGAACATAAGAAAGTTAAGCAACAGCGCTTTAAGCGAATCATCGCCATGTGTGATGCCTGACGGCCGGATCCTGTACACGCGTTGGGAATATGTAGACAAGGGCCATATCGGCGCCAAGTGCCTCTGGGCAATGAAACCCGACGGGACCGGATCGGTAGAGATTTACGGTAACGACGTTTCGTATCCCCCGACCTTCATCTACGGCCGGCCGATACCCGGCAAGACCAACGAGTACGTCTTCCTGGGTACTCCTCATTGCTTCCCCAACTCGATTGGTACGATTATTCGAATAAATACGAGCAAGAACATCCGAACCCGCGAACCAATGACCTACATGACGCCGCAGGTGGACATTCGAACCGAGAAAGGTTTCTGGTACCTGCAATCTTCCGGCGAATGGAAACACGATAACAATGGAAGCGGTCCTGTATTCAAAGACCCCTATCCATTGTCAGAAAAACTTTTCCTTGTAGCGCATAAACCTGCCGGGCCGAAATGGAACGACCCGACCGCGTATGGCCTTTACCTTATGGACGACTCGGGGAAGGTCCGGCTGGTATACAACGACCAATCACTTTCCTGCTGGCAGCCATATCCGCTCCGTGCCCGCACCAGGCCGCCCGTTCTCAGGTCAACTGTCGACGCCGGGCTGGCAGGAAAGAAGCAGGCTGTTTGCGTGGTAACAGATGTTTATCATGGGCTGGAGAATGTTGAACGCGGGACAATCAAGTACATCCGGATACTGGAACAGGTCCCCCGTCCATGGTCGGCAAGACGCCGGGACGGTTCAGACAAGTATGGCAAGGCGCACGTTGTTCTTTCCAGACGCACTGTTCTGGGGCTGAAAGTTCAGTGGGGTATCGTACCGGTGGAAGATGACGGATCTGCGAATTTCATTGTGCCGGCCGACCGGAACATTTATCTCCAGGTACTAGACGAGAATTTCCTCGCGGTCCAGACAGAGCGCAGCTACGTGAACTACCGCCCGGGTGAAACTCGATCGTGTATCGGTTGTCACGAAACACCGAACAGCGCCGCGGCGGGGCGATCGGGCGGGGCGGTCAGGGCGCTGAAGCGTTCGCCCTCGATTCCCGCGGCCCAGCCGGGCGATAAATTCGCCCGGCGAACGCTGCACTATCCAACCGACGTCCAGCCGGTTCTGGATCGGTATTGTCTCAAGTGCCATAACCCGAAGAAGAAATCCGGCGGTATTGACCTCCGCGGGACCCCAACATCGCTGTTCAGCGTGTCCTACGAATCCCTGGTGTCCAGGATCGAAAAACAGCAGGGGCCGGGGCTGAAGGAAGGCTTTAAGGAATCCGTGAAATACCTGCCTGCCCGATCGTGCCTTTCATACGGTACTACGGTTGTGGCGATGCATTCCAGGGGTAAAGTCCGCCTGGCGGACAAGGCGCTTACCACGCGGGTCGCCGAGCTTGCGAAAAAACATAAGGAGGTCAACCTCACCCCCGCCGCGCTGCTGAAGATCAGTAACTGGATTGACGCGAACTGCCAGTACTACGGCTCGTACTGGGGCCGCCGCCACGTGAGGTTCAAGAACCATCCGGACTTCCGCCCGGACGTAACGTTCCCCCAGGCCATCAGCACAACCCCGCCGAAGACCAGGCCCAAACGCTGACGAGAAAAGAAATTGATGCGGTCACCGTGCGTTGGTCTTATTATGTGCGGACTATACGAACTCCAGAACGAGGTGAGATTATGAACGTAAAGCGACTGATGTGCGGTTCGGCGATGGTGCTGGGACTGTTTACCGTTATGCTGGTCTGCCAGGCCAAGCCCGTAAAGGCGCCTGTGAAGGCGGGGCTTACAAATGAGTTCTTTGCGTTCGACAACGGTATTAATCGCGGGAAGCTCACCATCGAGCAGCAGGCCAAAACGCTGAAGGAACTCGGATACGCGGGGATCGGCTACTCTGGCGTGCGGGATCTGCCCAAGAAGGTCAAGGCGTTCAAGGATAAGGGGATAAAGGTCTTCAGCACCTACGTTGGTTGCAGGCCCGGCGTCAAAACCCCTTACGATCCGAAGCTTATCGACGCGATGAAGCAGCTCGAAGGGACCGGTGTGGTGCTGTGGCTGACGGTCCAGGGCAAGACCGACGACGAAAAAGCGACCGCCGTAGTGCGTGAACTCGCTGACGCCGCCGCCAAACACGGCGTGAAGATCGCGCTTTATCCGCACTTCGGTTTCTACATCGCGACGACCACCCAGGCGATCCGCCTGGTCAAGAAGGTCGACCGCAAGAATGTAGGCGTGTCGATTAACCTGTGTCACGAACTCAAGGCCGGCTGCGGACCGAAACTGCCCGAGATCATCAAGTCCGCCGCGCCGCACCTGTTTATGGTCTCCATCAACGGCGCCGACCACAAAGGCGGCTGGGATAAGCTCATTCGCCCGCTCGGTGACGGCGAGTTTGACGTCTTTGGCTTCCTCAAGAAGCTCAACGCCGAAGGCTACAGCGGTCCGATCGGACTGCAATGCTACGCCGTCAAAGGCGACCAGAAGAAGAATCTCGCGCGTTCGATGGTGACCTGGAAAGAGTATCAGAAGAGAATTGCTTCCAAGGAGAAGTAACCGTGAGCGAAAAGCGACCTCAGAGCGGAATATCGCGACGCACGTTTGTTAAGGGTCTGCTGTCGGCCGGTGCGGTCGCCGGGGTCCCGTGGGTTTTCCCCGGTCGGGCCGCGGGCGCGGTCGCTCCGAGCGAGAGGATATCGATCGGCATGATCGGCATGGGCAGGCAGGCCACATACGCGAACCTTCCGCCTTTCCTGCGATCGAAAGATACGCAGGTGGTAGCCGTTTGCGACGTCGATTCCTGGCGGATGAAGGGCGCCGAGGCGAGAGTTAACAAGCATTACGCCAAGGGCAAATCGTCCGGAACGTACAAAGGCTGCAGCACTCATCGCGACTTTCGCGAGGTTCTGGCGCGAGACGACATCGACGCGGTGATGATCTCCACGCCGGATCACTGGCACGTGCCGATGGCGATTGCGGCCGTCAAGGCGGGCAAGGACGTGTGCTGCGAGAAACCCCTGACGCTGAGCATACACGAAGGGCGGGTGCTCAGCGATGCGGTCAAGCGATACGGGCGGGTGTTTCGCACCGATAGCGAGTTTCGCTCGCACTGGTACTTCCACCGCGTTGTCGAACTGGTTCGCAACGGGCGGATCGGAAAGCTGCACACGATACGCGCGGGCGTACCGGCAGGTGACGTGGGATGCGCCCCCCAGCCGATCATGCCCGGACCCGCGGAACTCGACTACGATATGTGGCTTGGCCCGGCTCCGCTGGCGCCCTACACGCGAAACCGCGTGCATACCCCCTCCAGTTTTCGCCGGCCCGGGTGGATGCGGGTCAGGGACTACTGCGACGGTATGATCACAAACTGGGGGACCCACCTGATCGATATCGCCCAGTGGGGAAACGGTACTGACCGCACCGGTCCGGTAGAAGTCCAGGCCTCAGGAACATACCCGACCGACGGTCTATGGAACGTTCTCCTGAGCTTCGAGGCGAAGTACAAATACGCAAACGGCGTGACCATGCATTACACGATGGACCGGCCTTTTGTGCAGTTCGAAGGGGAAGGCGGATGGATTCGCGCTGATTATGGCGGAAAGATCCAATCTTCGCCCAAGTCGCTACTCAAAGAGACCCTCGGACTGGCAGACGAGATACGCTTTCCCCTCAGGAGCGAGAAGGCGGACTTCATCGATTGCATCAAGACGCGCGGTCGGACGCTGGAAGATGCGGAAGTCGGGCACCGCACCACCTCGGCATGTCACCTCGCCCACATTTCGATAATGCTGGGCGGTCAGAAACTCCGCTGGAACCCCGACGCCGAACAGTTCATCGACAACGATCCAGCCAACAGGCTGACGCGCCGCACCGCACTGAGGCCACCGTGGACACTATAAAGCAATGAATAGACGCGATTTCCTCAAGGTAAGTGGATTGGCGGCGGTGACGACTGTCGCTGCGCCGAAATACGCATTCGGTGCAGCGAAGTCCGGGCCGAACCTGCTGATAATCCATACCGACGAGCACAACTTTCGCACGATTGGATGCTACCGCGACACGCTGACGCCGGACCAGGCGTTCATGTGGGGCAAAAAATCGATCGTCGAGACGCCCAATATCGACTGGATCGCTTCACACGGGGCGCTCTGCACCAAGTTCTACGCGACCACGCCGGTGTGTTCACCATCGCGGGCGGCGTTTGTGTCGGGGCAATACCCTCAGAACACGCCCGTTGTAACGAACAATATCCGCATGAGCGATGACGTCGTCACGTTCGC
This sequence comes from Phycisphaerae bacterium, assembly GCA_016782885.1. Classification (GTDB taxonomy): domain Bacteria; phylum Planctomycetota; class Phycisphaerae; order SM23-33; family SM23-33; genus BS750m-G57. The sequence continues at coordinate 27,526 of JADHXQ010000012.1, forward strand.
CGAAATCCTGCGGCGCCGCGGTTATGCGACGGGTTATTCGGGCAAGTGGCATCTCGACGGTGGGGGCAAGCCCCAGTGGGGACCCAAACGGAAGTTCGGATTCGAGGACAACGCCTGCATGTTCAATCGAGGCCACTGGAAACAGCTTGAAGACACCGCCAACGGTCCGCGAATCAAGGCACGCACTGGCGGCAAGCCAGGCTACAGCGTCGCCGGCGCCGACAGGAAGTCATTCACCACCGACTTCCTGGCCGACAAGACCATCGACTTCATCAAAAAGAATGCGGGCGGGCGGTTTTGCTACATGGTCTCCATTCCCGATCCGCACGGGCCGGATACCGTTCGACCGCCGTATGCGAGCATGTACGACGCGATGACGTTCGAAAAACCTCGCACGTACGACAAGCCCGACGCCGGCGTGCCGACATGGGCTCGAAAGGAGAAGGGGGGCTACGGACAGGCCAAGTACTACGGTATGGTAAAGTGCATCGACGACAATGTCGGCAGGATTCTCCTGTGCCTGCGCACCTTGAAGCTGATGGACAATACGATAGTCATTTTCACCGCCGATCACGGCGACCTGCGAGGAGAGCATCATCGCCACAACAAGGGCGTTCCCCTGGAGGCCTCGGCGAAGGTCCCGTTTGTCATCTACTATCCATCTAAAATCAAGGCCGGCACGATCGTCAGAGAGGCGCTGGGGACGGTTGACTTCCTGCCGACGATCATCAACATGATGGGCTTCAAAACCGCCGGACGCGAGGAAGGCCGCGACGCCTCGCAGCTCTTTGCGAAGGGCAAGGCGCCAGGCGCGTGGAAGGATGTCACGTTCGTGCGCGGTACGGGCGGCCCGGAAGCCAACTGGCTCGGAGCTTTCACCGGGCGATACAAATTCATCGTTTCGCCCAGGGACATCCCGTGGCTGATCGATATGGAAAAGGACCCCGACGAACTGAAGAACTTCTTCCTGGACCCGGAGTATCGTTCGATCGTCCGCGATCTGGCCAATGAGCTTATCGCGTACGGCCGGAAGTACAAGGACGGTAGAACATCCGTTGCGAAGATCGCCGCCGACCTCGAATGGAGCGCCAAGGGCCAGGGCAAGTACGTACCCACCGCACCGGCGACCAGGCCCAAAGCAGCGGCAGGCGCCAGGCGAAAACGCAGGAAGGGTCGCCCCATGTAATAAGAACCGCATGTACTCATCTGATGGGCGCGGGGGCGGGTTGCGGCGTGCCCCTGGTGGCCTTTCCGTGCAGGATGCCTTTGGCGTCGAACCAGAGCGGGTCGATGCAGAGGAAGCGATTCCACGGTTTCGATCCGTCCTTCTGCTGGTGATAAACGTGCCACATCTTGCCCTTGGCGTCTTTGACCACGCAGCCATGCCCCGGACCGAGCGCGCCAGTGCCCCTCTTGATTATCGGATTGTCCGGGTGCTTTACAAACGGGCCTGCGGGGCTTTTGGACGTCGCGTATCCGACAGCATAGTCCAGCGAGTTCGCCCCGGTTCCGGAATACATGAGATAGTACTTCTTGTTGTGTTTCAGCATCCAGGGGCCTTCGGTCACCGCGCCGCGTTTTTTCTCCCAGGCTTTAGTCGGCCTGATGATCTCAATCGGCTTGCTGCGGTCCTTCTGCAAGGGCGTTTTCATCCGTTGAACGTGGATCCTGAAGCCCGGAAGCTGGACGTAGTACAGGTAGTACTTCCCGTCGTAATCGCGAAACATGTGTGCGTCTATCGCGTTGGTAAACAGCGTCGCACGCTTGACGAATGTCCCGTCCGGTTTGTCGGCAACAGCGACGCCAATCGTCTTGTTTACGGTGTAGTAGAGGTAAAACTTCTTGTCGACGGGGTTGAGGAATACGTCTGGAGCCCAGACATTTTTCTTGCCCGGCGAGAATACCTTCCCGCCCTTGGTCCAGTTCACCAGATCTTTTGACGTATATACGCGATAGCTCCAGTTGTCGCCGGTGGGGTACAGGTAGTATTTGCCTTTGAAGAGAATAACGCACGGATCAGCCGGTCCGATCTCATCGATCACTGGATTGGTGTATGTCGGCTTCTTCGCTTCGCCCTGCAGACCATGGGCTCCGAGTAATCCAAGCAGCACCGCCAGAGTGAACGCTATCTTTTTTGGCATACCGGTCTCCCTATCTGGTGGAAGTGACGGTTGTTGTTTGCGGGCCGCGGCGTTGGCAGCGGTGCAGTGACATGATCGCCATGGCTGTACCGTATTGCTGGTGGTAGTCGTAGAACGGGAAGTCCCACCACGAACCGTCCTTCTCCTGGAGCCGCATCAGTATTCCCGCGAGGTGATCCTGGTAGAATCCCTGCTGGTCGGGGGGTAATTGCTCGATGCATCCGGCGGCGTAAAAGTGGCCGTAGTAGTAGAAATATCCCGCCACCGCGAACCATGATTCGTGAGGGCGGGGAAATTTCCTGGCTCGCGACAGCCATCCGTTGCGGGCGCAAAGGCGGTCCAGCCATGTTTTCAGCACATCGTCGGTTATACGCTTGTCGCCCGAAAGGCGCAGCGCCAGGTTGCATGCCTGCGAACGCCCGAGGCTTCCGGCCGGGAGATTGATTCCGGCGGCGCGGCGCGTGGTGTAACCGCGCCTGTAAAGGTATGTGAAGTTGGGATTCTGCTGGTTGACGATGCGGGTTTTGGCGCGGTCGATCATCGTTTGCGGGACGTCGACTCCGATGCTTCGTGCTTCCTGCAGGGCGATCAGTACGGTGGCGGTCGTGAACGACGTGGTCATCGCGAACGGTTTTTGCGTGTGGTAGTCGAACTCGTAATATCCCCATCCGCCGCCGAGCGATTCGAATCGCTTTAGAAGGTCGATCTGTCCGCCGGCCAGTTTGAGTATCTCCTCGCGGCGCGGCTTGTCGCCGGGCAGTCGATTGTACATTTGCACCAGGGCGCTAAGCCCGTATGCGTGAGCCCAGTTGTTGTAGAGAGCCCTGGGGGAGTCTCGTTTCAGCTTCCCAAGGTTCTCGGCGAGGTATGCTTCTGCCCGCTCGATCGATTTCGTCACCACCGCCCTCGCCCCGCCGGCTTCGATCAGCGCCGAGACGCACAGGCTTGTAACCGCTACTCTGAATCCGTGGTGCGCCGAAGGGACCGGTGCGTAGATATTGAGGCTCTTGGTCCGCCGCGGCGAGCCCCACGAACCGTTGGAATGCTGCCTGGCCAGGAGGAAGTCAGTTCCGCGACGGATGGCGCCGTCGAGTGCTTCGGGCGCCACGGGCTCGGGTGGTCCGGGCCGGGGATGTCCCTTCACAACACATCCGCTGACGAGAAAGACTCCCGCCATCAATGCTATAACAGAGCGTCGGATAATGAACTCCTTCATGCCTGTACTCGAAGAAAAGCTACTTCGACGCCTTTCTGAAAACCGTTTCGCCCGCGGTCAGCCCCTTGAGTATCTCGACCTTGCCCCCGTGACTCTTGCCCGTTACGACCAGGCGTTTCTTCTTTGCGCCGCCCTCTTTGACATGGACGAACTCCTTACCGCCCTCTTTGGAGACCGCCGAACCGGGTACGGTGATTGCTTTGAGGTTTTCATAGGCCTTCAGCGTGATATTGCACGTCATGCCCGCCACTACGGCCCCCGCGCCTTCGGGCAGGACTAGTCGCGCGTCGAACTGGCTCGATGCCGTCGGTATCTTCGAGAACTTGTCGAGCTTTATCGCCAGTTTTTTCTGCGGATATGCGGTCGGCGTCGCCAGCCCGGTCTGTCCGGCGGCGAGCAGGCCGAAATCTTTCTCGGAAATGCTGACTCTCACGAACAGCGACTTGGGATCGACGATCGTCATGAAGACCTCGTCGGCCGCAAGTTTTCCGTTGGGAACCAGCTTGGCGGCGACGGTTGTGCTGCTCCACTTGCCCCGGTCGCACTTGCCATAGTAAACCACGCCCGCGACCGGCGCCTTGATTGTCATCGCGTCGCGATCGGCCTGGAGATCAGCGAGGGCTTTGGCGGCCTTCTTGCGGGCGCGGCGGGACGCGGCGATGTCGAGAGCCGCTTTTTCCAGCGCCATCGGAAGGAGTATCTTGGCGTCTTCGTTTGCGGTAATCGCGGATTGAGTCGCCAGGATCATGTCTTTTGCTTGTCGGGCGAGATTGGTTTTTAGCGCCGCGTCCAGAGCGACTTTAGCCTGCTGGGCGGCGAGTTCAGATCGGCGGACGGCGTCCTTTGTGCGCCGGAGGACGATCTCTTCGGTTGCTTCGGTCAGGTCGTCAGCTTCGTACATCTTCTTGAGCTGGCGGAGTTCTTCCTTGATGTACGCCAGTCGATCTGCGGCGGACTGGTAGGTTTCGATGGTTGCCCTCTTGCTGAGTTCGCGGTTCTTCTTGAAATACTCGAGGTTCTCCTTCGCACGTGTAGCGGCGCGCTGAGCCGCGGCGAGTTTCAGGGGGGTGGAGGCTTTGAGTTGAGAGAATTCGGCCTCCGCCTGCCGCAGCTCCAAGGCGCCGGCGAGGTCGGCGTGCTGTTTTTCTTTCAACGCTTTATCGAACTTGTCGAGCTTCGGCGTGATCAGCGTGTCGCCTTTGGAGATTGTCGCTCCGTGTTCGACGGCCTTGCCAACGGTAAGCGACGCGGCGGATTTGGCCTTGAAGGATATCTCGGTCATGTCCGCCGACTCGAACACGCCGGGAAGCTTGATTTCGACCCGGAATGGCGCCGCCTGGACCTTGACGGTCGCCGGTTTGGGAGGTGCGGGCGGTTTTTGGGCGGATTTGTCCTGGGCCGATGCGATCCATGTCGGCGCCAAGAGGAGCGAAACGATCAACAGCCAATTCATTCGTCGTGACATGGTCGTAAGTCCTTTCGAGTTTGTGAAGCGCGGATCGGGTCAACTGCGCCGCTCAATGTTCTCGATCGGATCTATTTCGATCCGGACGATCCCTTGAGGCTGCTGACGAGCTTGGCCCGTGATTCCATCACCCATTTCTCTCCGCCGCCGGCCTGGAGTGTGGGTTGCCAGCCTTGCAGGTTTTCGGTGGGACTGCGGATGATACACTTGTTAACGAGAGCGGCCGTCTTCTTGTACTTCGGATCGTCCCTGGAGGCGTATCCGGGAAGCTGTCCCCATCCGCCGGCCTTGGTCGCAAGAGGCGCCATCAGTATGCGCGATTCGTCGATCTGGGCTACGTTGATAAGCGCCCGGTCGGGCTGCCTGGCGATCTTCTCGCCGAAGAGTTCCTTGGCATAGGCCCGCAACTGCGTCATACCGGCCGCGTCGATCTTGCGTTCTTCGAGCTTGTTGGGGAACAGGTCGCCGTAGCACTGCGCGTTAACGTCCAGCCACTCGATGATCCGCATGTAGCTGTCGTTGTCCATATTGCACTTACCGTGATTCTTCACCAGCATGTGCGAAACCTTGTTACGGAACGCGAAGAACCGCCGCGGTTTGCTGATGTTCCTGTCCTCGACCGTATGGTTCTGGCTACCGCCCATATAGCTCTTCAGGCCGACCTTGTGGTCGCCCATTGCGACAAGGGCCTTGAACGATTGCGGCCAGGTCTGCCCGTCGTGGATCAGCTTGACCTTTTCGCCCTTGGGGTCCTTGCCTTCGCCCAGACCGTGACACTTGATGCAGTAGCGGTCGAGCACGGGTTGGACGGTCCGCATGAAGCTCAATCCGCCCGGATAGTCCGGACCGGCCGCGGGTTTGAGGTCCACCGGGCGGAGTCGCCGCAGCTTTGCCATCGCGCTTACGATCGGGCTGGACCCTTCTGGTTCGTGGCATCCGACGCAGCTCCTGTTCTCTCCGGGCTGGAGGTAGAAGAGGCTCTTTTCGGTCAGGATCGCCATGCCGTTTTCGTCGAGCGTCTGGACCTGCAGGGACGTTCGGGCCGGTACTTTGAAGTACGCCGAACCGGTTTCGTCGACCGGAACGGTTCCGATAACTCTCTTCGGTATTTCTACCGGTACGAACATGCTGCAGGCGCTGCGCCTCGCTCGGGGTTGGACGCCGATGGCAATGATGCGGACGGCTTTGATCATGCCCGGCTTGATGATGCCTTCGGGATCGTTTTCCTTTCGTGTGAGGTACGCGTTCTGGAGGAATACCGTTCCGTAGTCCGAGGCGTTTGGTTGGAGCATCGTCGGCATGACCGGCGGGCGTTTGCGTTTTCGGATTGCGATAGGCGAGAAGGACGCGACTTCGGGGTCTTCGTAGATCATCTCGCGTCCGCCTGCCGGGTCGATCAGGTAGATTGCCCGATCGGCCGCCGGGGGAAGCTGGCCCTGCTTGTGTACGTTATGGTTGGCCCGCGAGACCAGCATCAGTTCGTCGGTGATCGGGTATGGGTGAGAGTAGTGTGGGTTAGGCCACCCGCCGCCGGGCGACTCGGAGTAAGGCGTCTCGGGCGTGATGTGTTCGATCGCCTCTTCGGTGTTCTCGCCGATGTTCGTGTCGAGTATCACCGTCGTGCCTGTGTTGTAACTGTGGTGTCCCTGCGCGGTGGTTACTACGCGGTGGGTTCCGGGAATGGCGGTCGCTTCGACCATCATCATCGGGTGGAGCATGTCGTTTCCGAAGAAGTGGGTTACGTTCGTTCCGTCGGGGCGGCAGGCCCAGAGCATGTGGAAGAACATCTCGTGGCGGTTGGTGTATTCCCACCGCGTGAACACGATCCGCCCGTCATTGAGTACTGACGGTTCGTACTCGTTTTCGTTGCCGAACGATAACTGCTTGATGTTGTCGCCGTCCTTGTCGCAGCGATGAAGCGTCCATGCGGGGTTGTACCGCCCGCCGTGGCAGCGCCCGAATGACTGGCATCGCGTGGTGATGAAGATAATCTCGTCGTCCGGCAGGTAGCATGGATCGTTGTCTTCGATTATCACCGTGGCGCGATTGTCCCACGTGTTGAACTTGTCGCGTTTCGTGCCGGTAAGCTGCCGCACCGACGAGCCGTCGAGGGCGGCTTCGTGGAGGAAGTATCGCTTCTGGCCTTCGCGCGTGTGGTCGCAGAACGCAAAGGCGACCTTCTCGGCGTCGTAGTGGAGGTCGGGGTTGCGGACGGCGCCTTCGGGCAGCATGCCCTTCTTCAGCATGGGTGCGACCTTGATATCGTCGGATTTCCAGTCTGAGAGTATCGTCAGACCTTTGCCAATGCGGCTGTGACGCCCGAGGTGCTGGTCGCCGTTGTGAGAGTACTTCGTGGGCGGGTTGCGGTTGATGAGGATTCTTTCGAAGTCCAGCGCCGGGTGCGAAAGTATCATCTTGCGCCTGAGGTGACGGACGCTGATGTAGAATTCTTCGTATGCTTCGGGCTTTACGGTTTTGGAGTCCCATTTGGCTTGGAGCACCTTGAGGCTGGCGGCGCATGCGGGCAGTTTCTTTGACTTCTCGACATAAGCCAGTGTTTTGCCGGCCAGTGCGAGCGCATCGGTGATATTGGTGTCCTTCACGAGCGAGTCTTTGGCGCCGTCGGGTTTCGGGGCGGCTTTGGGCTTTGGTACGGTCGCCAGCGAAAGTGTCGAGGCTTTGCTTATCGAGGATTGAGTAGCCGGTTTCTTCAGGGCGACATTACCCTTCCCTCCGCCTGTTGGATAGACCTCGACTTCATTGAGGTGGAGGAAGTTGTCATGCACTTGCAGGCGGACGTATCTCGCTGCCAAACCGCCCAGCTTTACTATGAGCGGCTTGGTTTTTTTCCTCCCGCCTTCAAATTTCGAGCCGTCGTGCGTGTAGGCCTTCGTCCATGTCTTACCGTCTCCGGAGAGGAGTATTTCCAGGTTGTTGGCGCGTTCGGGGTTCTTTTCCCGATTGGCGACCAGGATCACACTGATGGTGTATGATTTCTGCAGATCAACTTGCCACCATGCGGTTTTTTCCTTGTTGGTGTGGAATCCCGTGCGATCGTAGCGGTTCCCGTTGACTGCGCCGTATGCATCCTGCTCGGGATGCGTTACTTTCTGACGGCCCCGGCGGCGGTTTGGGGGATTCTTGGTGGCCTTGAGAGATTTAATCCAGCTTTTCTCGAGCGACTCCATGTATTCGGTCTTCGCTGCTGCAAACGTCGGCGCGCAAGATGCAGCAACAAACAGCATTACAACCAATCGTTTCGACAACGCAACCATATTGCACCTCAACTGTATAAAAGTTACTTCTTCTAACGCACGTGTGCAGGGCGCTGAGGCCCTGCACATGTGCGTCAACGTTCGAGATTGTCTTGGGGGATTAGAGCTTCCACGGTGGGCGCATTGCCCGCGAGAGCATCCGCGATGCGGCCTCGTCACCGATGATGGTTTCCTTTTTGGGGTCCCACTTGATCTTGCGTCCCGTGCGGATGCAGATGTCGCCGAGGTGGCTCATGAAGTCTGACTGGACGGCCGAATCGATATCCGCCGCCGGCGTCTTGCGTGACTTGCAGGCGGTCAGGAAGTTGCGGTAGTGGTTTGTGTCCTGGAGAAGCTTCTCTTCGTTGGGCTTGACCTTGGTCTTGAGGATTTCCGGTATCGAGGAGCCGGCGCGTCCTCGCGAGGCCCAGATCACGCCTTTGGTTCCGGTGAATGTTGTTTTGTCTCCGCCGGCTTTCAGGGTGAACGTGACTCCGCTTTCGTACTTGCCCTTGACGTCCCAGTTTACGACGGTGTTGAACAGTCCGGTGGTGGGTATCTTTCCGGTCCCTTCGTACTCGACGGGGGTGTGCGGATAACCCCAGTGGGCGATATCGAGCGGGTGCGCGCCCCATCCGGCGATGAAACCGATGGCGTAGTCGTAGATGTGCCACCTGCCCGTACCGATGACCCTGTCTCGGCAGTAGGGGGCCTTTGGCGCCGGTCCGAGCCACATGTCGTAATCCAGGCCCTCGGGGACCGGTTGGGGAGCGGGGTTCCCGCCGGTGCGTCCGTTGGGCGCCACCACGTCAATGCTCTTGAGCTCTCCGATGTATCCCGCGCGGACCAGTTCGCAGGCGCGGGCGCAGTGCGTGTTGTTCGACCGCTGCTGCGTACCGTACTGGAAGATAATGTTGTACCGGTGGATTGCGGCGCGTGCGGCCTTGTTGTGCGTTACGCTGATGCCAAGGGGCTTTTCGCAGTAGACGTCCTTGCCCGCCTTTGCCGCCGCGATGGTGATCGGGACGTGCCAGTGGTCCGGCGTGGCGCATACGATCGCGTCGATTTCCTTGCACGCAAGCAGTTCGCGGAAGTCGGCGAATGTCTTGCATCCTTTCTTCTTGTATCTTCCGTCGACCTGTGCGGCGCGTTTTTCGCGGCGGTCCTTGAACGGGTCGCAGGTCGCTATGGACTGCCCTTCGGCGCAGCGGAGGAAGGCTCCCAGCAGGCCCCCGCCCTGTCCGCCGACGCCGATGTGTCCGACCATGATTTTCTTGGACGGCGCGTCGGCTCCGAACACGGACGACGGCACGAGCGTCGGGCATGCTATTGCCGTCGAGGCGACGGCGGTTCCCTTCAGGAAACCTCTGCGTGAGATATTCTTTTTCTTCATGGTAATCCTCTTTCGCTGTTTGGGGTTTTTCAGTAATTAGTTCTTCGCGAATTTCTTGAACTCTTCGTCGAGCATTCCTTTGTCGGCCGCTCCGGGATGCACGAGGACTCTGTATTTCAACGTCAAGCTTTCTGACTTCTTCAGAGTGCAGGGCTTATTGTACAATAATGCGGGGCCGAAGTAAGGCATACCTTTTGCAATATACCACGGGCTTGGGTGGCGCAGGTTTGACGGGTGATCGAATATCGCGACTCCGGCCTCGGCGCCGCCGGTGGTCTTTCCGCTCGCGTCGACCCAAACCGCGTTGGGTTGCCCGTGTATTTTCATGTCCTGGCGCCCTGTCGAGTCGAGTATCTTCCACCCGCGCGTTTCCTTGGCCATCCGGATCGACAGACCCGCATACCCGCCCCAGCCCCTGCCTCCCTTTTCGCCCTTGATGGGCGTCCGGTCGAGCAGGGCGTCGGCGCCGGTGGCTGTGAAGACCGCCGTCCAGTCGATTCGGTACAGTCCTTCGGCGGTGGGGGCCTCAAACAGAATGGTCCGCTTTTCGGACATGATCTCGCCTTTGTCCGGCGGGTGGTAGCTCAACACGATTTCGACCTTCGCCGAGAAATCTTTGGCGAGGGCGACCTTGGTGCTCTTTATCTCCGTTCGTCCCTGGGAAAGGCGGGTCTTGCGGTTTTCCTCCCAGTAGTTGAGCGAGTTTATCTTCTTCCACGAGAACCACAGCGCCCTGTGCCACACGTGGTCCGGCGGGCGGTGCCACGTCAGCACGCTTCCGTCAATTGTGGCCAGCGGGTGTACATAGGGTTTGTCTTCTTTCGGGTCGTGATTCAACTGCCAGACCACCTTGTCGCCGTTTATGAGGGCGACGGCCGTGTCGGTCTGCTTCCAGGATAGCTTCATACTAGTCTTTTTATCGGTATCGGCGGCGCCCGACGAGGACGACGAAGAACTGCTCCTGGGCCTGGCGGTAGGTTTGTCCAGGTCGATCAGTATCTTGGCGGCCTTGTCTTTGACGATCTTCAGCTTGCAGGCGCCGGTGGCTTTTGCGACCGCCGCCTTGACCGCATCGCGATCGGTGGTAATGAGTTTCTCGGCGATATTGACGATTGCCATCGCCGCTTCGTTAACCGTTTCTTTGCTGTCGAGGTGGGAAAGGGCCAGCTTTAAAGCCTTTGTCGACGCGACCGCAGCGAGTCCGCTGAGAAGCGTTTTTGTGTCCGCGGGGCGTGAGGTGAGTTTCATCGCTTCGGCGTAGATGTCGGCGAGTTTGTCGGCTGGGATGTCCTTGGCTTTGGACGAAAGTGCCACCAGGCCCCGCACGGCGAGTGTTTTCGGGACGAGCTGCTTTTCGGTTCGTATAACCGCCAGGAGGTCCTCCATTGGCGCCGCATCGGTCCATGCGGACATGGCCCGGACCGCTGCTGTGCGAACCGCCGGGTCATCGCTTTTCGCCGCTGTGCGGACGATCTTCAGCGATTCTGTTCCTCCGATTCCGCCTGCTGCTGCAAGTATCGACGCCTTGGCGGCCGGGTCGCCGGCGGTCTTGAACTTACCGGCGAGCATCCTGACGATTTCGCCGGTGGACCTGGCGGAGTTCCTGGCGGTGGTTATCAGTGCGTTAATGATGCCTCTCCGCTCGCCGGCGGACTTGGTTTCGCCCATCAGGTCGACGAGCCTGGAGCACATCTTGGGGTCGGACAGATCGCCCAGCGCCTTGATCGCATTTTTTCGGGCGATTGGGTTTGGGTCCTTCGAGGCCATATCGAGCAGGGCGTCCGATGCCGTTCGTGCGCCGCGTGCGCCGAGTACTAGGGCGATCTCAGCGCGTACTTCCGCGCCCAGCGCCGCGATGAGAGCTTTGTCCACGCCGTCGCCCTTGAGCCTTGCGAGGCTCTGGCAGACGACAGGGCGGTCGGACTCATTGCTCATCGCCGCGACCAGCGGTTTCACCGTGGAAGCGTCTCCCAGTTGCCCCATTCCGGTCAGTGCGGCCTGACGCACCTCGTCGTTTTTGCTCGACGCCAGCGCGGTTATTGCGCCAAGGGCGGCGCCGTCCCGGCGCCGGGCGAGGATGCCGATTACCTGCACCTGTGCTCCGGGCGGAAGGTCCGCGAGTTTGCCGGCTACGGCGCCGGTGATATCCTCGCCCTTGAACGTGCCGAGACTCCGTATCGCCGCCGAGCGCATCGTCGGGTCTTTTCCCGTTAGTGCTGCCAGGAGGATCGGTGCGGCCTTGTCCTTCTGCGCGGCGATTACCCCGCCGAAAGCAGCTATCCTGACGTGCCGCGGGCGGTCCGGACCGGAGAGTGTCTTGTATGCTTCCTCCGCTTCGTCGATTTTTCCGGCGTCTGCAAGCGCGTCGGCGCATTTGAGCAGGGCGTCGTTGAGCACGATCCGCAGGGCGGGCGGCGCTTTCTTGTCAGCCTTGATGAGCAGCGCGAGGGCCTTGGGTCCGCCGATGTTGCCCAGGGCGTCGACGGCGGCTTCGGCGGCGGGTCCTTTCGGGGCGAGATGCCTGCTTATCACGTCGATTGAATCCGCATCTCGCCTCTCGCCGAGCGTGGAAAGCAGGGTAGCGGTGACTACCGGGCTGCTCGACGCCAGCAGCTTCCGCATCGCCGCCAGGGCTTCAGCCCCGGGAATCCGAATAAGCGCCGCGCGTGCCTCGCCGGCGAGATCCGCATCCTCAAGCAGGGCGGTAAGGATGGGAACTTCCGTGGCCGATCCTACGAGCGAAAGCTGGTCGCAGACGAACTTTTTGCAGTCGGTGGTGGCTTGGGATTTGAGCATTGCAGCGAGCTTCGCGGCGATTTCCTGTCGCGATTTTGGTTTTTTTGAGGCTCTTTGTACGAATTGGGCCGCTTCGGTCAGGGCCTCTCTGTTTTCGGGGTACTTGTAGTTGGCGATCGCTTCGAGCACCGTATCGGCGCCCTTGTCCGGGGCGTTATCCGGGCCCTTGTTTGCGGCGATGGTGACCTTTCCCGTCGCCGCCCACTCGATTCCCCGCAGCATCAGCAGCTTGCAGCCCGGTTTTTCCAGGGCCTTCACGTCGTGTCCGAGGGAGGTGTAGAACCCGCGTCCCTTTCCGAACTGCGTGCATATCGCGATAGGTTCGTCCTTGCCGGTTCCGCCCTTATTCTTGGCGGACATTGCCGTGCAGAGGACTTTCCGTCCGGGCGTCGGTTGGAGCACAACCAGCCTGTGCCACAACTCGTCGGACGTTTTGAAGCTTTTCATGCCCCTGGTGATCGGATGATCGACATCGGTCATTTCCACCGTGAACTCGTGGTATCGCCCGTGACCGGTGCCCTTGCCCCACGTGCCCCCGATGATCTTCTGGAATCCCACCCAATCGTGAAAACTGGAACTGCCCGCGTGGAACGAGACCATCCCCTTTCCGCCTGCTACGAAATCGTCAATCGCCTTTTCGGTCTCCAGGCCCCACAGGTGTCCGGTTTTCTTCGGAAATCCGGTCCACCCGTTTAAGATCACATCGTATCCGGAAAGCGACTTGGCGGTGATCTCGGCGGGTTTCTCGGTGACGTCGACCTTGAACCGCCCGCTGTCTTCGAGGGTCTTCTTCAGCGAGGGGGTCGTCAACTGCCACCTGTGATTGTTTCGGCCCGTGATGAACAGGACGCGGATCGGCTTGGCGGCGGCTTCCGATCCAGCCAGCAACGCGACCAGTGCAAATTGGATTACGATCAGTTTCTTCGTGCTGAGTGTCACTATTCAGCCTCCCGGAATGTTCAGCAAATTAAGCAGTTATGCGCAACGACACCTATGTCGGGACGTATTATACCCACCGGGCAACCGCCAAGCTATCGACAACTTCCCCCATGGAAAACGCACCGAGACGCCGGTTATTGGCTTCTTTTTCGTGTGGGTTTATGCGGGAGGCAGCGCGCCTTTCCACCCTTTTCTCAGCAGGGCGCGCATCTTCTTTGCCAGTTCGGCGTTCTCCGATTTGTTTGCGATGTTCCTGTTTTCAAGGGGGTCGGTCTTGTGATCGTACAATTCAGCGTCACCTTTCGGGGCGTTTTCGAGTTTCACTCCGCGTTTCAGCCATTCGACGAAACGGTAGCGATCCGTGGCGATGGTATAACCCATCATCCCGCGCCGCGGATACTGGCTGAACGCCGCCTTTTTCCATGGACGTTTCGGATCGTCGATCAGCGGAGCGAAACTCGTGCCCTCCAGGTGGGGCGGTAACGGAAGTCCGCAAAGCTCGCACAGTGATGGATAGATATCCACGAATTCGACCAGGGCTTCAGTTTTTGCACCGGGATTCTTCTGTTTCGGAACGCGGATTATCATGGGAACCCGCGTGTCGATTTCGAAGTTGGTGTGCTTGCACCAGCAGTCGTGGTCGCCGAGCTTCCACCCGTGGTCGCCCCAAAGGATCACGATCGTGTTGCCCTTCAGCCCCAGCTTGTCCAGGGCATCGAGAAGCAATCCGACATTGGCGTCGGTGAAACTGCAGCATGCGAAATATCCGTGCCTCAGCGTTATCGCCAGGTCGTCGGGAATCTTTTCCTTTCCCTGGGGCATGTCCTTGTAGTTTCGCAGTTCGCCGTAGGTCGTCAGGCTCCAGGAATAGGCGCCTTCGGGGGCGAAGCGATTCGGCGCGAGGCCGATCTTCTTGCGATCGTACATGTCCCAGTACTTTTTCGGGGCGACAAACGGAAGGTGCGGTTTCAGAAATCCAACGGCGAGAAAGAAGGGTTCCTTTTTGCCCTTCAGCTTTTTGAGAGTCGCGACTCCGAGTCTCGCCGTGGCGCCGTCCCTGACCTGTGAGTCGGGAACATCGGGCGCCTCGTAAGCCGGGCCGTTGACCCTGAATTTGCGCCCTTCGCGGTATTTAAGTCTTCGTCCGAGTTTTTTTACCAACTCCCTGCGCTTGATTTGCAGCTTGGCGTTGGCTTTTTTGAGCCAGCCGATCGTCTCCTTGTTGAAATATCCGCTCCACCGCGGCAGGGCGGGTGCGGGAGGCTTTCCCCCCAATACCCATGGTACGCTCCACGATTTCTCATCGTTGAGGCTGCCGTGGTAGATCTTTCCCATCCCCTGGGCGAAGTATCCGTTTTTCATGAAGTGCTGTGGAAGCGTCACCACGTCCGGGATGGTTTCGCGAAAGTGCGTGTCCAGGTTATAGACCCTTGTCGTGTCGGGGCGGGCGCCGGTCATCAGCGATGTCCGCGACGGGCTGCAGATCGCCTGCTGGCAGTACGCGCGGTTAAACAGCAGGCCCCCGGCCGCCAGCTTGTCGATATTGGGCGACTTGATGTGCCTGGCGCCGTAGCATCCCAGTTCGGGCCTCAGGTCGTCGACCGCGATAAACAGCACGTTCATTCGTTCTCTGGCCGCTTCGGCGCCGATCGATTTAAGGGCGCCTGCTGATGCGACGGCGACCGCGGCGGTGCGAAGGAAATCTCTGCGTCGAATCCCGTTATTCATAGGAAGCACCTTTCGTGTTACCCCGCTATTGCAGCTTGTATTATCACCAGTTTTCGAATTCTATCATATGCCGGGAGGGAGTTATCTAATATCCTGACAGCTTGACCCCGATGCCGCCTCGATCGGATCAGTACTTGCGGTACGTCTTGTGGAGGTACTTTTCGACTTTGGGGGCGTTGGGGATTTTCAGGTTCTTCGCATCCCACTCGATCCTGGCATACAGGCCGTTGTTGTTGAATCGCCGCCCGGCGCGGATGGCTACGTTGCCAAGTTGGACCAGCTCGGTCAGCGGGCCGGAATGCTCGAAGTTAGCGCCGGCGGGTTTTCCGCCCTTGCAGGCGGCGATCCATTCGCGGTAGTGCCCGATCGATCGCGGGATGGTTTTGGGCGGTCGTTTATAGGCGAGCATTTTCGACTCGGGGAAGATCCGCGGTCCCCCCCCGTAACACGTGCAGATGATCTTGCCCGTCTCGCCGATGAATACGACGCCCTCGTTGTCGCCGCGCCGGCGGGTGATCTCCAGTCCCACCGGCCACGGGGGCATGATACCGCCGTCGAACCAGGTAACCCGCACCGGCGGCTTCTTGCCCCGGGCGCCGAACTCGTAGTAGATGGTCGAGGCCAGCGGTCCGGTCTCGTCGTTGACTTTCGTCGAGTAGGCCTCCACCGACACGGGGTTGCCCAGTTCCAGCACGCTGAAAGGCGTGTTGATCACGTGGCAGCCCATATCGCCCAGCGCGCAGGAGCCGAAGTCCCACCATCCGCGCCAGGTGAACGGTAGATACGCCGGATGGTAAGGGCGTTTGGGCGACGGTCCCAGCCACATCTCCCAGTCCAACCCGTCGGGCACCTTCGGGGTGTCCTTGGGTCGCCCTATGCCCTGAGGCCAGACCGGCTTGTTGGTCCAGCAGTGTACCTGGCGCACCGCTCCGATCGCCCCGTCATCGACCCATTCCTTTATAATCCGCCAGCCCTGACCGGCGTGTCCCTGGATGCCCATTTGGGTCGCCACCTTGGCTTTGCGGGCGGCCTCGGTAAGCTGACGCACCTCGCCTACACCGTGGGCCATCGGCTTCTGTACGAACACGTGCTTGCCTAACCGGATCGCATGCATCGCCGCGGGAAAGTGAATGTGGTCGGGCGTGGTGACCGTCACGGCGTCGATCTGCTTGTCCATCTTGTCCAGCATGCGCCGGAAGTCCTTGAACTTCGGCGTCTTCGCATGTCGCTTGAACGTCTCTGCAGCCCGCCTGGCGTCGACGTCGCACAGGGCGACGATGTTCTGGCTTTCCATGTTGCGGACATCGTTACCTCCCATACCGCCGCATCCGATACAAGCGACGTTCAGCTTCTCGCTGGGCGGCGTCTGACCACGCCCCAGCACGTGACGCGGTACGATCGAAAAGACTCCCGCCGCCGCCAATTGGCCAACGAAGCGCCGCCTCGATAACTCTGTTCGTTTCATCCACTTGCTCCCTTGCCTGAACTCCAGTATACCGAAGAAAACGCCCGCCGCGGGGCATTTTCAATGAGCGATTGTATCCGATGCGATGCGTTGGGCAAGCCGGATCCTGGATTTGGGCGGCGTCCCGTGGGCCTACCAGGATGTCAGGCGGCGGCTGCAAGCGAGTTGGTCCAGCCCGTGCTGGTGAGCCTTCATGCGGTTGCGTTCATGGTGGAGTTTCTTTTGCAGGGCTTCTCTGTCCTGCTTGGTGTCGGCGTCTTTGATGGCCTGGCGGATCCTATCGATGTTCTTCTTCG
This sequence comes from Phycisphaerae bacterium, assembly GCA_016782885.1. Lineage (GTDB taxonomy): Bacteria > Planctomycetota > Phycisphaerae > SM23-33 > SM23-33 > BS750m-G57. The sequence continues at coordinate 44,219 of JADHXQ010000012.1, forward strand.
CCCGCGCCTTGTATTCGAGCAGTTCGGTGCGCCTGGCTGCACGCATGTCCCGGATGTCCTCGGCGTCGACGTCTTTGAGGTAGTCTTTCAACTTCTTCTTCAGCGTTTTGGTTTTTTCGGGCATGGATTTTGACAGGTCGTCTTTCTCGCCGATGTCTTTGGCGAGATTGAACAGGCGCACTTCGCCGGTGTTGAGATGCATCATCAACTTGAAGTCTCCGAGGCGAATGGCGGTCATGGGGGTACCGGCGTACCATGGAAAATGGAAGACAAACGCGTCGGTTCCGCGTTTTACTTTGCCTTTTTCGGGGTCGGAAAACAGCGGGCGGAGGCTCCCGCCGTCCAGTCCCTCGCCAAGCGGTTTGGTATTACCGATCAGGTCGGCGACGGTGGGGTAGATGTCCCACCCGGCGATTGGCTGGTTGCACCAGGTCCCGGGTTTTACGCCCGGTCCGCAGATGACGGTTGGCACGCGGAGTCCGCCTTCCCAGAGTTGGGCCTTACCGCCCCTCAGTGGAGCATTTCCACGGAATCCGCCGCCATTGTCGGACGTGAAGATCACGTATGTGTTATCGTCGAGGCCCAACTCGCGGATCTTGTCGAGGACCATTCCCAGGCCCGTGTCGAGGTCCTCGATCATCGCCGCGTACAGCGGGGCCCAGGCGTTTCGTTTCGGCGGCGGGTTTTCGTAGTCCTTCTTGTTACATTTTTTTCCCCGCGGGGCTTTGCGGTATTTCTCGATGGTTTCGCTCCTGGCGTAGTGCTGCACGTGGAGGGCGTAATGGGATATCTGCATGAAGAACGGTCGGGAGGCCCTGGTGCATTTTTCCATAAAGGCGGTCGCGCGTTTGGTGATGCTGAATATCCGTTTGGGATCGTCGGGCGGTAGACCCTTGCCCTCCTTCTTCGATAACCAGTCACCGTCGCCGTTGTTGGTGTTACCGTCCGTCACGTCGTAGCCCGAATGCTGGGGCGACCGCGGCGGGAAACCCCACTTGCCGAAGTGCGCCGTGACGTAGTTGCTGTCGGCGGCTTTGATCATCTGCGGAAGGGCGACTTCCTTTTTGCAGTCGATATAGCGACACTTGGCCAGTATGTCGTGGATCACCGTCTGCTTCAGCCTCGCCGGTGTCTTTCCGAACTGGATGCTTCCGCGCGAGGGCGTGCATACCGGCGCCGGCGAGTAGGCGTTTGAGAAGATCATCCCGCGTTTGGCCATCCGGGCAAGGGCGGGGGTTTGGTAGAAATCGCTCTTTGTTTCCGGTCTGCCGGGCATCATCTGCAGGGAAGTGTCCGTCCAGCCCAGGTCGTCGGTAAGGACGAGGATTACGTTGGGTGGGGTCTTTACGCTCGGAAGTCCGGCGCCGGCAAACCTCGAGACCGCCAAAGCTGCAACCGACACCCCCGATAACTTGAGCGCCTCGCGGCGCGTTAACCACGAATTTGTTCGTCTCACCGTCTTGTACTCCTTACCTGAACGTCTTCCTGGTCACCGGCCTCGCCGGCCGGCTTGAGTTGCAGTTACTTTCAGTCCAACTAAGTGTTTACTTCCGTTTGAACCCGACTACCCGTTTCTCGGGTATCGCTTCGAGCGTCCGCTCGAATCCGGTGGGTCGTCCGGACCTGGTCGTCGGCGGTGCGTGTCGCTGATATGTGTTACTGTTACTGTCGATTCGCCACCACCCGAGGACGTTCCGCCCGTCGGTGGTGACGAGAGTTCCATAACCCAACTCGGTCATCGAGGAACTTGCCGCGGGGATGGGCGGAATTTTCGGGATATCGGGAATGCGGATATCCGCACGCGGGTTAAAACACCCGGTCAGCACGATCAACCCCGGAACGAGACACGCCAGTGCAACTGCTGCTGAAGATGCGAATTGCCTTTTTATGCAGTTTCGCTTCATGTGCCCGCTGCTCCTTCCCGATGTCTATCGATCAGTGGTTTCATATTTTCATCTCGACCTGAACCTGATTATACGGTATTTGTGGGGACGAAGCAATGGTGTCTTGCCCGCCTGGCGTACAAAGAAACTCTACAAGGAGACTCTTACCATGAAGCGTCGTGATTTTCTCAAGACCCTATCGGTAGGCGCTGCTTTTGCGGCGGCTGGACGAATCGCCCCGGGGGCTCCCGCCGCCAAGGCCAAACGCCCCAACATTGTTGTGATCCTGACCGATGATATGGGGTTCTCCGACCTCGGATGCTACGGCGGCGAGATCGAGACGCCCAATCTCGACGCCCTTGCCGCAAACGGCGTGAGATTCACCGAGTTTTACGGAACGGCCCGCTGCTGGCCTACGCGGGCCACGCTGATGAGCGGGAGATACAGCAACTCGTTGGGCGCCTCGCAGGTGTCGATCGCACAGGTGCTCAAACCGGTTGGGTATCAGACGGCGATGGTGGGCAAGTGGCATTTGTCCAGGGACGGGAAGAAGAACGGGCCGATGCAACGCGGGTTCGATGACTTCTACGGTACGATTACCGGCGCCGGATCGTTCTATGACCCGATGACGCTGACGCGCGGGACCGAGCCTGCCGAGCCCGACGGAGACGACTACTACTACACCGACAAGATCGGAGCCGAAGCCGTCCGCCAGATCGAAAATTTCGCTAAGTCCGACAAACCGTTCTTCCAGTACGTGGCGTTCACCGCGGCGCACTGGCCCCTGCATGCACCGGAGAAGACCACGAAAAAGTATCTCGAGCGCTACAAGACCGGGTGGGAGAAGATGCGGGCGGACCGGTACAAACGGATGCTGAAGATGGGTGTGATCGACGCCAAACGCTGGCCTCTGCCCCAGCGCGAGAAAATCGTCAAGGACTGGGATACGATCGATCACAAGGAGTGGCGAATTCGCAATATGGCCGTCTACGCGGCGATGGTGGACCATATGGACCAGGCCGTCGGGCAGATCGTAAAGGCACTCAAGAGGACCAACCGTCTCGACGACACGCTGATCATCTACACAAACGATAACGGCGCGTGTCCCGAGCACCTGCACGGGAATGGATGGAACACCGCCACCAACGTTATCGCCAAGGCCAAAGCAGAGGGCAAGAAGATCAGCGTGGGCGATAATTTTGACGTGCCCACCGGCGGGCCTTATACGTATCACAGCGTCGGGCACAACTGGGCCAACGCACAGAACACGCCCCTGCGCAGATACAAGATGAACGTACACGAGGGCGGGGCGTGCGTACCGTGCATCATGCACTGGCCCGGGGGGCTGAAGATCAAGAAGGGTTCCATCACCGATCAGCGCGGGCACATGGTCGATATCATGTCCACCTGCATCGATCTGGCCGGGGCGAAGTATCCCGAAAAGTTCGACGGAAAGGACATCCAGCCGAACGAGGGAACGTCACTCGTGCCGGCCATCGAAGGCGGAAAGCAGGACCACGATCGCCCCTACTATTTCAATCACGCCGGAACCCGAGCGGTAATAAAAGGCGACTGGAAAGTCGTCGCCGAAGGGCGCCGCCCCTGGGAACTTCACAACATCACCAAAGAGAAGACCGAGATAACGAACCTCGCGGACAAGATGCCCGAAAAAGTCAAAGAACTGGTCGCACTTTGGGAAGCGAGATTCGGAAAGATCAAGAAGAAAAAGTAGAACAGGCGATGTCACAAATGGTTCACAGGTTGGCGCGGGACCCTGCGGTCTTGAATCGGCGAATATCCAGCGCCCGCGGGTTCGCTGATTTGTCTTAACGCGTGTGATTGAAAAGAGTTAGCTGGCGATCCTTGGCGTTAGATGGTAATGATGCGGAGACGATCTATGAAACATGTGCTGAAAGCGGCGATGGTGGTTGTCTTTTTTATGGCCTGGGCCGGGCCCGTTCTTGGCGCCGACATCACGGTCCGTGATGCGAAGAAATTGCGGGATGAGTTGCGCCGCGTTCGCCCCGGCGATACCATTACGCTGGCGCCGGGAAACTATGGTAATGGGATCTGGATCGAGAAGGTCAATGGCACGAAGAAAAAGCCCATAATTATCACGGGCGCCGATGAGCGGAACCCGCCGGTATTCGCGGGCGGAAATGAAGCCATACACCTGGTCGACTGCAACTACGTCGTGTTGCGCAACATTAAGGTTTCCGGCTGCAGGGGAAACGGTATCAACGCTGACGATGGAGGCAGTTACGATACGCCGTCAAGGGGCATTGTATTCGAGAACATCACCATCGAGGATATCGGCCCGGCGGGCAATCGGGATGGACTGAAGCTTTCGGGCCTGGACAATTTCGTGGTCAGAAACTGCAAGTTATCCGGATGGGGCGGTTCGGCGATCGACATGGTTGGATGTCACGACGGCGTTATCGAAAAGTGTCAGTTTGTCGGCAAGAAGGGGTTTTCCCAGTCTACCGGGATTCAGGCGAAGGGCGGCAGCGAGAACATCCTGATTAAGCGGAACTTCTTCAAGAACGCCGGCGGCCGAGCGATCAATCTGGGCGGGAGCACGGGGCTGAAGTACTTTCGCCCGAAGCTGCGGGACTACGAGGCCAGGGGTGTCGAGGTAGCCGGTAACCATTTCGTCGGCAGCATGGCGCCTATCGCATATGTCACTTCGATCGATTGCGTGGTCCGTCGGAACACCATCATCGGTCCGGAGAAATGGGTGATGCGAATTCTACAGGAACAGCCCACCGACAAATTCAAACCGTGCCAGAAGGGGATATTCGAAAACAATTTGATCGTTTTTGACAGGCGTGTGAGGACATTTGTCAATGTCGGGCGGAACACCAAACCCGAAACATTCTCCTTTCGCAGGAACGCCTGGTTTTGCAGCGACGGCGAGCGTCGCCCATCACTGCCTTCAAAAGAGATCGAGGGCGTCTACCAGATCGATCCCAAACTGGTGAACGCCGAGACCCCCGAAATGAAGGTGGGATCCAGGGATCCGCGCCTGCGGGATGTCGGCGCTCATGCCTTTGAAGCGAAGGACGCGGTTATGGCGCCCGCAACACGGATCATCAAACCGGATGTTTCAACAAATACCGACAAGCGGCGCCGCTGAGTTTTAACGTTAGCACGATCCACCAACCACCATTTCACGCCTTTTTTCCTCCAAATGTTCACATGCGTAACGGTTTTGCCCCAAGCTGGTGTCGAAGCACCACTGGGGATTATCGACCTGCTGTCGCTACTCAGGCGCAGGTTTTTGCGCGGTGATTGCGCCCAGTTAGGTGCGGTATGAGGCACGCTTACGCCGCCGCGTCAGAACTATGCTTCCGAGAACAAGAAGCCCCAGCGTCGCCGGCTCGGGAACTGCTGAAATCACCGGATACGAGTCCCCATCCAGGCAGGCTATCGCAACGTTCTCGGTTTCCGGCGTGAAGCCCATGGTGTCCAGCATTGCGACGTAGTCGGCGATGGCGTCGACCGGAGCGTCTCCTAGGATCGTCAGCACCCGGTCGGGGTCCCCGGGGGAGATAAAGCCTCTGAGGGTCAGGCCGAGAAGAGACGTTATATCCACTTCGCCCGAGCCCGAGATACTGTGGGCAAACAGATTGATCGGGCTATCCGATTTGATGGTCAGGATCGTATCCGCGGCGACGATCAGTTCGCCAAAAGTTGCTGAAGTTGCATCACCAAGGTCAAGGACAGTGTGCTCGACCACGATGATGTCCATTTCGGGCATGTCGGTATCCGATCCGCCCGAGTCGATCGTAACCACACCGCCCTGGAGCGTCAGTTCGCGAAGCGGATTATTGAGCAGGTTGTCTCCCTTAATACCGAACAAGTGGTCGGGATCGACACTAATGACCGGTTCGGTGCCAATAGTCAGGCTCTCGGCGACAGTTATCGGATATGTCGCACTGACCACGCCGGACGAAACAGTCAATCGATCCGTGCCGATCAGACCGACACCATTGTTCGTCAGCAGGCCGCCGGTGACGTTGATTTCTTCAGCAACCAGGACGCTGTTAACGTCAAGGATTCCCCCGACAACGACATTCGCATCGTCGGTCACCAGCAGCGTACCGTCGACCTGCAACGTACCGGCATTGACGTACGTATCGCCCATGAAACTGCTGATGCCCTCGAGGATTACTTTGCCCGCGCCGGTCTTGGTCAGTGTCCCCAAGCCCGTCTGCCCGTCGGCAGTGTCGATGCCCTTTGAAAATATGACCGTCCCTCCGTCCTCGGCCAGCAGATCTACGACTTTTCCCGTTGCAGCCCCGGATGTGCCAACGATCACCTGCCCGCTGAAGCCTGACGTCCCGGTCCCGGACGTGCCAATCGTCGCTTTACCGTTGCCGGAAGGAATAGTGATGTCGCGCGAAATCGAAACCGGCGCGCTGGTCAGCAATGCAACGTCGGCGGTTCCGCCGTCGGCTCCGAGCAGTACGTAAGCGCTCTGGTCGCCTTGGCCCAGAGCGTTGGCATGACCGAGCAGAAGCGTTCCCTCGGCGATTATCGTTCCGCTGACATATGTATTGTTGCCGGTGAACTCCAGCGTGCCGTCACCGCTTTTCAGCAGGTCGGTGAGCGTTCCGTTATTGGCGTCCGAATCGCTGAATACGATACCCGAAATGCGGGAGATGTCAGTGGTGGAGTTGGGGTTGTCGATAGCGCGAATCTCGCGAGCATTGTATGACCCCGGTGAAATCCCCAGACCGTAGTTGTCGACCAGGTCCACGCGAGCGTCGGCGTTCGGCGAGCCCAGGATCAGTGCATATCCACTGGCGATGAAGGAGGGGTCCTCCCAGACGATGTCGCTGGCGCCAAGACCGTTGAGGTCGACGATGACGTTTGCGCCGACGGCCGCAAATCCGCCGCTACCGCGATCGTGCTTGCTGAGCGTCGGTAGCGGCAGGCCCGTTACTCTCGTCCAACTGATCCGCCCGGGCCCGCTGGGCGTACCGAAGTCGAGGTGGCGGTTGAACGTGCCCCCGCCGGTGATTTCCAGCACGCCTCCGCGAAATTCGAGCACTCCGGGCCCGAGCCCCACGCCGTGCGCGGTCCGCAGTTGTCCTTCGTTGATCGTGGTCGTACCGCTGTAAGTATTCGCTGTTCCGAGAATCAGCGCCCCGGCCCCGGACTTGATCAATGCTCCGCTGCCGGTGATCGGAGCGCTGATGGTAAGGTCGGCCTGTTGGACATATACATGCTGGGCGGCGCTGGTCAGAAGCCCGCCTGTTCCACCTCCGGTATTTCGGATCGTGAAGTCTTCGGTTCCGGTCAGCAGGATCGCGGGGGTCTGGAGATTTCCGGTTCCGGTCAGGTCGAGACTTTGCGAGGCTGATGGGGCGATCTTCAGGCTCGCAACGGTCTTGCTGGCGCTGATAACCGCGCCGCCGGTCAGGAGGGCGTTGTCGTTGCTTCCGGCAGCGGCGAATGCGATGGTGCTTACAGCCTTGACGCCCGTAGCTGCGTCGTACGTGGCGAAATCCGAACCGTTGACGGTGGCCCATCCGACCGAGCCTCCGTCGTTCAATAGTCCGTTGGCCGACATTGACGGCGCCGCTGTCAGCATAATCCGGGGCGCATTGCCCGCGGAGCCCAGAGCCATCGCTCCAGAGCCGTCCCGGGCGGAAAAATCTACAGTCGCGCGACCACTGTCTCGCGTGATGCCTGCGAAAGTGAGCACAGTAGCGGCCGATGCGCCCGCATTGTGCGTTATCTGAACGCTCAATGCGCCCGAACGCGCGTTGGGTGGGGTTGTGGTATTTGTGCCCAGTTGGATGAAGCCGACGGTTTCGCTTGAACCGCCGACGTTTCCGATCAATACGAACGTTCCGCCTCCGCGAGTTTCGACCGAGCCGGTGTCTTCGAATCGATCGCCCAGGTTTGCGACGGAATTGTCCAGCGTAAACGTTCCGCCGTTTATGTTGAGGTTCGCCTCGATGCCCGTTATCGACGCCGCACCGGACAGCTTCAATCCCGCCCCGTCGAACACGCTGACGGTGTTGCTGACATTGGTCGTTCCGCTGAGCGTCTGGGTGGCATTTCCGCGAACGGCCAGGTCGCCGTTGCTGCTGTACGTTCCGACGGTACCGCCGTTAGACGTGGCGAGATTGCTGACCGTACCCGAGAAGACCGCGTCAGCCAGTGCGAAGATCATCAGGTCGTGCCCGCTGCCGCCATCCGAATTGGTAGTCGTAGTTGCCGCCACGATCTCGCCGGCCCCGGGCGACGCCGAAACCCACCGTCCGGTTCGCAGTTCCGAGGCTCCGCCGTCGACGTTGTCTCCGCTGCCTCCGATTGACAGCGTCGCGGCGCCGGCGATCGGGTCGAATGTGATGGCGTTCATCCGCAGGGCTTTGGGCCCGGCGTCGTTGTTATTATTGAACCGCATAACCCCGCCTTCAATGGTGACCCCTCCGGCGAACATGTTGTTTACCGCGTCCAGTCGCAGCGTGCCGGGACCGGATTTTACCAGCCTGCCCGTACCGTTGAGGTGCCCGCAAATGGTCAGCCCGGTATTACTGCTGTTTTGAATATCGAATATCCCGCCGGCGCTGCCGATATTGAAGTCGCGCGTTTCGGCGGCCTTCAGCGAACTCGACCCGGTGACCAGCAGCGCGGCGCCGTCGAGGTTAACCCCTGAGGTCGGGTCGCCGAGTTGTTCGTCATCGTCGACGCTGACCGTTCCGCCCAGGACCGCAAGCCCCGAGAACGTGTTGACGCCCGAAAGCACCAGCTTACCGTCGCCATCCTTGGTCAGCCCCGCGCTGCCTGCGAGGGGTGCGTCGATGGTGGCGGTGTCGGCTGTGTTGGTGACGGTTATTGTGCTCGCATCGGCCAGGGTAAGCTCGCTTCCCGAAAGCACATATCCGCTGACGTCAAACCGCAGGCTGCGGGCCGTGACCGGCGAACTGATGCTTATAGCCCCGGCAGTGACGCCGAAGACCGTGTCGTGCGGCGTGGCGCCGGTGTTGTATGCCTGGGTGGCTGAACCGTTCCACCAGTTGGAGTTCGTCGGGCTCCAAGTATCGCTGCCTCCGGCGGGATTGGGCGCCGCTGCGCCATTGGCGTCCCATTCAAGCAGATCGCCCCGCGCAGCGCTCGATGCATACAGCATGACCAGCAGCGCGACCGTTACCAGCGGTGCGAAGCTGAATCGCCTGACGGGATTCCGTTCTGATAATTGCATTCTTGCGGTGTCTTGTGAGCGAGTCCTCTCGAAACGAACATAAGCCTTCATGCGACGGTTGACCTGCAACGCCTCCGCAGACCGGCAATCATCACTGCAGCCAGCAGCGCCATGGTTGACGGCTCGGGCGTCTGAGCGGCCTGAGCGAGCGGAGCTGACGCTGCCATGTCATCCAGCACCTGCTGGAGCACGTTGGCGTGACGGCTGGTATACCAATCTGTCAAGCTGTCAAAATGGCTGGCGACTGCCTCCGGCGTGGATCCGATCTTACTGTCCGGGTCGGCCATGATCGAGTCCCTGAGCACCGGTTCGAGCTGCTCCAGGAAATCGGTGTATGCCTCCACCGACATGGGACTGTTCAGCAGGTCCAACATGATCTGGTTGTACTGGTCGCGGAAGTGCGGCACGTCGGTTATGTACTGGCGGTAGGCGTCGAATTTTTGGCCTTTGCTGTCGTAGATGCTGGAGGTTCCCTGACCGCCCAGGACCGCATCGAGGTCCCACGGCTGGTAGAGTCGCTTGCCCGGTTCGGGTCCGGCGCCGGGTGCGTAGTCGGCGAAGAAGAAATTCTTGCCTTTGGTCAGCAGTCCGTCGTAGTTGCCTATGAATGCTTCTATGGCGCCGACGGTCAACATCTGCTCCATATCGATCAGGCTTTCCATCTCGGCTATATAATCGGGCGGCGGGGCGTCTCCACCCGAGATGAAGGGGCTGTAGTTGAGTGTCTCGATGATGGGGCTGTCGCCCTCGCCGGCTTTCAGTTCAGACGGACCGACTTCGCCCTGTTTGTAAAGCCACGTCTCGCCGGAGACCCACTGATCGCGATTTCGCAGGAATGTCTTGTCGACCTGCTCGACATTGGCGTACATGCCCAGCAGTTGCCCGTTTACCGTGACGTTCACCCACGACGCCAGAGGCGGTTTGTAGTCCGTGACGCCCGTGCCGGAGGCCTGGCGGTGAAGCCACCAGGCGAGCCCCTCGGTAACCGCATCGGCGTCGTAACCGTTTTCGAGGCTCAGTTTCTTGACTCCGTGCCAACGGAGACCGTCAAAGTACTCGTTGATGTCAATCTTCAACGCGATCTTGTCGCCGTTGGCGAGATTCGGCTTGCGTTTGATGCTGACGATTATCTTGTTCTCGTCGTCGGCCCAGAAATATGCCGGCCTGACTTCCGTGTAGTCACCGTCGTTCCTGACCGTGCTCCAGTCGCCGGGATCCATTTCAAAGTTCAGGTTCAGCACCTGAAACGGATCGTAGAGGTTCTCGTATCCGGGGACCTGTCCGTGGACACAAGCCACCTGCACGATAGTGACCAGGGCGACCGCTGCCGCGATCCTCCCTCGATATCTTTGCATTCTGCGACCTCCAAACATGACGGCCCGCCGTAAGCAGGCACCGACCGTCCTGAGCCAGCCCCAGCCTAATGGATAAGTATACCCGGAAATACACAATAAGTCAAATTCTATCTAAGATTACAGTAGTTTCAGCGATTTTTGGTGGTAATTGTTGCGATGCTTCCCGGGGCAACACAACACGCCTGCGGGCGTGGGGATATTGGAAACGAGGTAGTTGCATTCGCCGACAGGTGGTATAATGGATGGCAAGTTGCCCGGTTGTGTGGTTGGGCGAGGATATCCGGATCGTTTGCAACAGAGCGGTTGTGGTGAGGATGAAAAAATGGCGACATGTCAACCGAAGCGCAGTTTGATATACGGGGTTCTCGCGTTGACGGCGGCAGTGCTGGTCGGCGTGATGCAACTGGAAGCGGCTGAACCGACAACGCAGCCTGCCAAGCCCCTTCCCGCTCAAAAACTTCTCGTCAAGGCGTCGTCGGCAGTGGTGCGGATTCACGCGTACTCGCCCGAGGGGAAGGAGATAGCCCGGGGCCTGGGATTCCTGATTGACACAAACGGGACCGTTGTGACCAACCATCATGTAGTCAAGGGCGCCTCTTCGGCGCGCCTTTTCGTGGGGAGCGGGCTGGTTCTACCGGTCGTCAGTATTATCGCCGCCGATACACGGGGCGACGTGGCGATTATCAAAGTAAAGGGCAAGGGCCTGCCTTTTCTGACGCTCAGGACAGATGAGCCCAAGGTCGGCGAGAAGGTCTACGCCCTGGTAAGCTCATCCGGCCGCAAACATACGTTGGGCTTCGGCGCGGTGACGGGTTTGCGCGTTCAAGAGGAAGTTGCGATCGTTGGGCTGTCCGGGTCAATCAGCCGGGGCCCGAGCGGTCGCGCGTTGCTGGATTCCGGCGGAAGGGTCCTGGGCATGGGAATAGAGGCATCAGGGGCTCCCAAAGGACAGACGCCCGGTCTTGTCGTCACGTCGAAGAGAATGGCGAGCTTCGTCAAGAGTGTGGCTTCCTCGACGCCGACGGAGGTGAAACTGGCTCCGCCGCCGGCGGTGGTTAAAACTCCGAAAATCTACGCTTCGCTGAGCGCGTTGTTGTCTCAGATTCCGAGGAAGCTCACCATCGGGACCGATAGGGAATTATCGACTTCTCAGAAGAGCAGGGTAAACCAGTGGCTTGGCGAGAATGTCCCGCGAGGCAGTATGATAACCCATGCCGGGAGGTTTTCAGGTGCGTCTGTTGGCTCCAGCGATATCGCTCTCACCTTCCGATACGCCGTCGTCTCAATCCACGGCAAGAGGATAATGCTGAGGGTGACTGCGAATCTCGATCTGGAATTTGCCGAGAAGGTAAAGACCTTGAAATCCGGAGCGCCGCCGGCCCACTATACCGTCGGGGGTATAAAAACCTCCGGTGGTCGGGGAAAACTCGGAACACCCATTACCGTTCATGGAAAGATCGCGCAAGTGGCGATAGTCAACGGCGAGTTGCGCGTGTGTCTGACTGACGGCGGGTTCGGAAAGATACCGCCGCCAAAGCGGCCGATCACAACTGTAACGCCAAAACCAAAACCAAAACTCGCGCCAAAAAGCCCCGAGAAGAAAGCGGAGGGAAAATTCAAACTCGCCAAGATGTATCTCGCGGTCGGAAAGAAGGTTAAAGCGGTAGAGATACTGAAGGGGATCATCGCCGATTATCCCGATACCGATGCCGCGAAAGCAGCCGCAAAGAAACTCAAAGAATTCTAAGGCGCCAACGCGATCTGCAATGAGAAAAACCGGGAATCGGAAGAACCGAATCTCACTGTTTAATGACCCCGCCGGCCCGTTTTGAGGGCTGCGCGCGGGCTTTGACATTTTGTTGGTTACTTTCTGGCTTTGAGTTCACACTAGGAACAATATGGGCTTTAATGTGAAAAAAATTGACCACTCCAAACAGGTTGTCGTCGCGGTTGGATTGTTGTTGCTGTTGGCTGCCGCTGCGCCGGCCGCCCAGAACCCCGAGGAAGCTTTCAAGTCGCTGTTTGGAGAGCAGATTCGCGATGTCTCGGCGACGAGCAGCTTCCTGGACGATGTGAAACTGGCTGGCGAGATAATTAAAGCCGCCAGCACCAGCGAACTGCCCCCCGAACTGCTGACCGTGATGTACAACTCCGCGTTTGACCTCGCGTCCAAATCTCCAGGCGGATACGAGACGGCGTTCGATGCAATGGCCCGTCTGGCGGGGGCTGTTCCCGCCCAGGAGATCAAGTGTCGCCAGAAAACGCTCGGACTGCTCCTGGAGCGTCTCCGGATGGCGAAAAGCTCTTCGCAGCGGCAGGACAGTGCAAGGCGGTATATCGACGCCCTGATGAAGACCGCCAAGCTGCTCTCCGAAGCGGGGAACCTCGATTCAGCAGTCACGTACTCTCGCAAGGCGCTGGTGCTTGCGGTCAACTTCAAGCTGTCGAGTGTTTCGGACATTCGCTCTCAGAACTCACACCTGCTGTCCCTGCGAATCGCCGCAAAACGCCGCGAGCTGCTCGAGAAGAAGCTCAAAACCGATCCCGCCGACGATGCTTCAAGGAAGAAGCTGATCGAAATTTATCTCGTCGATCTCGACGATCCTGCTGCGGCCGGTAAACTGCTCAACGCCGATAGCGACGAAATGCTCCGGACGTACGTCGCACTTGCCGCCAAGCCCGCGGACCAGCTGGAGACGGCTGCACTGGGCGAGCTTGCCCAGTGGTATAACCAATTCGCCGACGGCGCCGCCGGAGCATCCAAGGTGGCGATGCTGCGCCGGTCCGAGGGTTACTACGCCGGGTTCCTGGAGGCATACACCGAAAAAGACACCAAACGCCTCAAGGCGTCGCTTGGACTCCTGTCTGTCCGCAAGAAACTCGCCGAACTCGATCAGTCGCCCGGCGGCGCCGAGGCGCCGCCGCGTCTCGTGTCGATTTCAGACGCCTGGCCGTGCAGTACGTCCGGGCTCGCGTTTGTCTGGCCGGGCGCGATGCGGGCGAGATCGATCATGGGCGGCGCGGTGGCCGCTATTGCACGGGCGGGTAAACCCGCCGCGCGAGGCAAGGCCCGCCTCACCAGGAGCGGGTCCATGGACCTTGCAGGCGGGGCCTTTGTCGCCGCCGAGGCGGTCAACGGTAAACTGCTCGATGCATGCATGAAGTCCAACGAATTTACGGTCGAGGCTCTGATAAAGCCCGACAATATCACCCAATCGGGACCGGCGCGGATAATCTCTTTTTCGCAGGATGGTCAGGACCGCAATTTCACCATCGGTCAGGAGAAGAGCGCACTGGTGTTCCGCGTCAGGACGGTCAGTTCATCAGATCAGAACCAGACCGAATCGCTGTTCAAATTGACCGAGGGTAATTGGCACCACCTGGTGGTCACCTACCGCGTGGAGACCGACGAGTCTTCGGGCAAGACCACCGGCACGTTCGCCTCGTATCACAACGGACGCGAAATGGCATCGGGCACGCGGAGAGGGGGGCGGCTGTCGGGATGGAAACCGATGCACCTGCTCTTTGGTGATGAATACGCCGACAAGCGCGACTGGGAGGGGCAGTTAAACGCTATCGCGATCTACACCCGTGCGATCTCGACGAAGGAAATCGCCGCCAAATACAAATCCCTGCTCGCGGTTTATAGGCAAGAGAAGGAATCCGCGAAACGAACGGACCCCGACACTTCGAGAACCAAACCGCCCCGCAGGGACGACCGCCGAAAATCCGACCGCGGCCGCAAGCACGACCGAGATGACGGCCGCGAGATGACGGCCGCAGACGCTAGAAGTCCAACTGTCCAAAGATGCGATCTAGTCTTTCTTTCCCCGCATCCTGTTTAGCAACGTGCGCCGGTCTTCCGGCGACTTGAACTCATCCTGTCGATAGAGATGGTTCACGTACGGCGCCGAACCCAGCCGCGGACGGTAGGGCCAGTTCAGGAACCAGTTGACGTCGGGGTCTTCGATGGCCAGAATGTCATTCAGACCGCGAAAATGACAGTTGGTGTCGATCCAGACGATCAGCTTGCGCAACTCCTCTTCCGTCAGCTTGACCTTATTATGCTTACCGTGAAGATGCATGTTGATCAGGGGGCTTTTGTAAGACCATTTCGTCATCGGAGCAAACGTGGGGTACGATTCCCAGATGAAGAAGTTGCCCGCAATGGTCGGTTTCGCGCGCCCGATGGTGGCGTAATTATTGACCGGGTTATCTCCGCAGGTGAGCGTGATGTACGGTTCGGGGAATATGCCGCCCCAGCGTTTCTTCGGGTCCGGGCGAAGCGTGAGATCGAGCTTCTTTCGCCCCTTGCCCTTGCCCTTGCCCTGGTGACACTTGGCGCAGTTCTTGTCGAAGATCGGCTGGATGTCTGAAACGTAGCTCAGCGTCTTGACGCCCCATGACGGTGGTGTGATCTTGTCGGGCGGTCTGTTGGCCAGGTTCCTGACGTTCCCGGAGATGGGGGTATTGAGCTGCCCCTTGTGACAGCCAACGCAGCCTCTCTGCTCGCCCGGCATGAGGTTTACCCAGGACCGCATGGACTGCAGGACCAGGTGGTGTTTGTCCAGGAGTTGGAAGTACACCGCTTTTCCGGGCGGGGCGATAAAGCTGAAGGATCCGTCAGCGGCGACCGGTACCGTGCCCAGCACGCGTTTCAATCGCGTGTTACTCGCTATCGCAATCGCCGGGCCGGCAAGAATGGCGCCGTCGCCCCAGGGCTTGTCGATGACCTTCTTACCGGGATTACCGCCCCTGAACTGCGGGCTGTCCAGTGCAACACTGCTGCCGCTTCCAAACGGCGAACCGCCGCCGTCGACACAGCCCGTTGTGTAGTTCCGCTGTACGCATTCGATCACGCGGAGGTATTTGGCCAGGCCCTTGACCTTTTCGTCCATGCCTTCGTAGACGTTACCGCTGTAGAATCTGCCCGGCGCGATCGGCTTGCCGTCTTTTTCCGATCCGGGCCAGACAGTCATGTCCGGACGCATCGCCGGTCGCGGTCTGGCTCGCAGCGGTTGGGCGTAGAGGACGTTGTTTTTTCCCTGGTGAATCAACTCCCGATTCCCGTGGATGTCCATCAGGTAGAGCTTGAAGAGCCCCCGATTCGGCTCACTGGCGCTGTTGCGCGCGTTACGCTGTCCCGTCCTGGCCGAGACAAGGAAGAGTTCCTTGCTCAACGGATAGGGGGACTTGTACCCTCCGAAGAGCCCCGATGCGTGGTAGTCGGCGACCACAGGCCCGACGTGCGCAGGTCCGTTGCCAACTTCCGGCCAGGGCACATCGGCAGTAACTTTCTTCAGGCCTTTGGGGTAATTCAGACCGGCCGCGACATCAACGATCCCGACGCAGCCGCGGTACATGTCGTGATGCCCCATACCGTTGAACATGACCAGCGATGTTCCGGGGATGCTCCGTGCCTCGCCGAGATGGTCGGGCCAGACGCTGTGATTTCCCCAGTAGGTGTTCGATGCCGTACCGTCGGGGTTCATGGTCCACAGGCTCTGGATTCGATTCAGACCCCTGTCGTTATACTCCCATCGCGTGTAGATCACCCGCCCGTCATTCAGGATCGAAGGCGAATATTCCGGCTCGCTCGCAAGGCTCAGGATGTAGATGTTCTTCCCGTTCGAATCGCAGCGCGCGATGACGTGCTGCGGCGCCCAAGGCGCACATCCACCGTAGACATTTGCTCGCGACGTCAGGAAAATAATGTTGCCATCCGGCAGATAGACCGGATCGAGATCCGAGTATCCGCCCGAGGTGAGCTGCCTGAGCCCCTTGCCATCGGCGCCGATTTCGTAGAGGTGGTATCCCTTGTCGGCCTGCGGTTTCATGCAGAAAAGCACTTTCTTACCGTCATACGAGACATCAGGCCGCAAAAAGCCGGCCGGATCTCCGACCGGTGCGAGCTTACGTAGTCGCCCTCCGCCCGAGAGCCCTTTAAGCACCGCCAGTTCGCCTCCGTGCGCCGCGAGCATGATGGAGCGGTAGCGACTCTGGTGCTGCCATTCCCGACCGCGAGTGTAAGGAACGTCAACGAATACGACCTCGTCGAAATCCACTTCCCGGCGTTTGAACATGAGTTGACGTTTGACCTTGCGGACCGCCCGATACAATTCCCAGGCCTTCAGTTCGTCAGTGTCGGGGTCATTTGACATTTCGGCGGCCTGGGTCTTCAAGCTCTGCAATGCCGAGGACTCCCCAGCCAGCTTTGCCTTCTCGACGCCGTCGCGGATCATTCGCTGGGCTATATCCTGAGCCCACCCGATTTCCGCCTGAGCCCGCGGTATGAGGGATTGTTTCTCGGTTTGGAAGTGCCAGTCTTTTTCGAGCGGCGACAACTTGGCCAGCGGTACGGAAACGGCCGGCTTGCCCGAGATTTTCCCGCCCCCGAACATCGACCTGATGTCCGAATTGCGCAGAGCGATGTTGTAGAGACGCACATCGTCGATCCGCCCGGTGAACTGGTATGCTCCGTTCAGTCCACCGATCTGAACGCATGTGACGCGGGCTTTCAGGTCGGCCGGGGCGAACGTGCTGGGGTTGGTCGCCCGCACGCCGTCGTTGCTGCGGACAATCGTCTTGCCGGCGGCAGTGTCATTGACGAACACCACGTGATACCACTTGCCTTTTTCCCATTTCAGCGGTCGTGTCGCGAACGATCGCCACGCCCCTCCATTCTGCCAGCCGAAATGCAGCGTCGCATTGTGTACTTCGACCTGAACGCGGTGGTTGAGGCTGCCGTCTGACCATGTAAAGAGCATCCGGCTGGGACCGGGCGTGTGCTGAATCCACATCGACACGGTGAAGTCCTTGAGCTTGCCCAGCACCGCGGCGTGCCTGGAAAGGTCCACCACCGTATTACCCGTGAAACCGAGCGAGCGGTCGACCTTGCCCTTACCGGACAAATCGGACGTGTTGGTGTTGAGGGAGCCATGCAGAGCATTTGGCGACGAGTCGGTTACTTTCCCCCCGTCCGCCCGGTCGTCCAGTGACCAATGGCCCACGAGCACCTTCGTCGCGGCCCCATGCGCCGAGGCGCCCGATAGCACTAAAAAAAACAGAGCCGATATCGCGACAAAAGTCTTCATCCGACACTTTCCATTACTGCCCCGCGGCGCGGGCGGTTTCTTTCAGGAACGCCAGGCCATCTCGCGCCAAGGCGTCTGCAGATTCGTAAATCTCGCGCCATATGCACGCCGCGGCGCACAGGTCCAGAATGCCCGTGGCGAAACTTTCGATGGTGACCCACCCGCTGTAGTCGATCTCGTGCAACGCCGCGAACACCTCGCGCCATCGCACCTGCCCCGTGCCGGGCACGCCGCGGTCGGATTCAGACGCGTGGAAATGTCCCAACCATTTACCCGTCGCGCGGATCGCCGCGGCGGTATCCTTCTCCTCGATATTTCCGTGGAACGTGTCGAGCTGCACCTTCAGGTTCTCGCTGTCGACGGCCTGGACCAGCTTGACCGCGTCGGCCGCGGTGTTCAGGACGTACGTCTCGAAACGGTTCAGCGGTTCGATCGCCAGACACACCCCAGCGCCCGCGGCGTGCTGAGCCCCGGCCGCCAGCCCATCGACGCACCAGTTCCACTCATCTTCGGTTCGCGCCCGCCCGGTCATGTGTCCGACCGGAGCGTACAGCGGACCGGCCACCATATCGCCCCCCATCTCCGCGGTGATATCGATCATGCGCCTCAGTCGCTCGGCTCCGAGTTTGCGTTCGCTCTCGTCGGTGCTGGAGATGCTCTGACCGGGCATGATCACGCAGCATGACGTCAGGCCCATCCCCGCCGCCTCGCACGCCTTCCGCGTAGCCGCGGCGTCCAGCACGCTCAGATCGTTGAATGGTATCTCGACGCCGTCGTAGCCCATGTCGGCTACCTTCGCGACGAGGTCGAGTTGCTCGTTGGAAAACGTGGCTGTGTACACAAGGAGGTTCAAACCGTACTTCAATTCTGACATGATCAGGTCTCCATGAAATTCTTAATGATGATCTCACCGGACAGGCCGGGAGAATAACGGGTGAGTCTAATTGCAGCGGACCGGAAGGTCAAGCCGATCGTTGATCCCGGAACCTTCAGGCCCAAAGCCCGGATTCAGTTTGCCGACCGCACCGCATCGGATACAATCTCTGCAGAAGCCCCGCAAGGAAATCACGGACTGAAGGAATAAGAATGAAATTCATGACTCGAACCGCAATCGCGGCGATGCTGGCTTCCCTGTTCAGCTTCAGCCCAATAGCAGCAGAGAACAACGGTCTGGCGCCGGAAGTAACGGATCTCAATGCCGCAGACGTTTCGTATGCCAAAGAGAAACTGATCAAGTATCTCGACAAGCCGTACATCAGCACCGCCCCCGCGAAACTCGATGATGGAATTCCAGTTGGACGGCTCGGCGTCGACGGCGG
>JADHXQ010000182.1 GCA_016782885.1 Phycisphaerae bacterium
AGGGCCGTCCGTACGGCGGCGGCGTGGTCCGGCATCTCCGCCATCGCCAGATCGGACGGCGCCGCCTTCGAGGAATAGTCGCCGAAGCGGGGCAATCCGTCCGCTTTGCCGTGGTGCTGCGGCTTGGCTGCCAGGTAACCCGTCGCCGCTGAGGCGCTTCCCGCCGCCACCGAAGCCGCAGCCAACCGCCAGAGAAACTCCCGTCGCGTCGTTTCCGCCCGGTCTTTGCGAGGTTTATTCACTGATGTTCCTTGCGTTTCTCGGCGAACTTGCGGGCCATGTTCAGCGCAGCGTCGGCGGCGGCCTTGGATTCACCGTTGACCAGCACCTTCAGATAGAATCGCCCGGCGTGGAGGTAGCAACTTCCGTAAGTGGTGTAGGCCTTGTCGCCCAAATCGACGTACTTTGGCCTGTCGGAGGGTTTTGGGGCGTCCTCGTCGGGGGCCTGGGCGGCGAAAACACATCGAGCCGCATCGGGGGTCTTCATCTGGAAGAGGTACAGGTCGATGGTCTCCATACCGGAGGCGTTGGCCAGTGTCACCGCTCCCAGTCCCAGGCAGCCGGCGTCGAGATAGACGACGTCCTCGCCGTTGATTTTTTCATGCATCTTTTCGGCGGGCCATTGTTTCGCCGCGGCGCTGATGTGGAAGGGCGATTGGTTCTCCGGTTTGGGCAGTAAGGCGATCAGATCGGCCATTTCCGGTTCCGCGACCGGCGCCGCGGCGCCTCCGAGGGCGTACTGCGGCTGCATGATGAGTTCTTCAGCGGCGCCTTCCTGGGATTCCCGCGATGGAACGTCGCGGTCCGGAGTCCTGTCCGATAGTGTCTGCGTCCCGCCTCCTCGCGCCAGAACCAGCCCCATAACGATAACGGGCAGTGCGGCCAGCAGCAGGACCGCCGCCGTTAACTCGCGCAGCGATGCACGTTTGAAATGCCCGGATCGTTTGGTCATTGCGATTGAGCCTACGCCGGGATGATTGTTCCCATGTCTTCCTTCTTGATGCCGAAGGCGCTCAGCATGCCCTCGAGCGGCTTGACATTCGGCTTCCAGCCCATCTTCTTGCCGCGGAACTCCGTAGCGACGAGATAATCGACCGCCGGCCCGAGAACACCCATCGCCATGAAGTTGGGCTGCGCCGATGGCGGTCCAAACGGGCCTTTTTCGCTCGCCCACAGGGCGTCGATCAGGCACAACTGCTGGCGCGGGTACAGGAGCTTGCCGCTCTTCTTGTCCAGCGCCCCGAGGATCTGGGGACTCTGATTGATTCCAACCAGGTAGTCCATCCCCGCCTTGTGGGCGGGCGTGGGCTCAAAGCTCCCCAGGTGGTTCTTCATCGTCATGGTGAAGCCGCCGTGTTGGTCCTGATGCCCTTTGCACATGGCGATGTTAACGAGGATGTCTACCGATCCGTCGGTCAGCGGCTTGAGGCACTTGACTGCCCCGCCCTTGAACGGTTTGCCCACGGGTATCCTGACGGTGCTGCCTCCCCACTTGCTCTCGAGCCGGCAGCCCTCGGGCAGGCCCTTGAAGGGCGTCTTGGTCTTCATGTCCTCACCGTGGCAGGCGTCGTAGATATGCACGTTGGCGGGCTTGACGCCAAGCACGTCGGTCAGGACGTGGCAGACCTTGGCCATGACGGGGCTTCGCGTGTGCTGGACGGAGATATTGTTCGTCTTGACCGCCACCACCGTCTGGCCCCAGGATTTCTTTGGCGGCTTGACGAAAATCGCTTTCCACGCCTCCTTGGGGTCCTTTGCCTTGGCCAGCGCGCAGGCGAGCTTGTCAATGTTGGTTTGCACCGCCTCGGTGTTGACGAGTTGTTCCTGGCGCGCCCAGTTCGAACGCGCCTGGACTTCTTTTGTCATCTTCGCGTCGGTGATCCCTACTACCCGAAGATTGTCGATGTTCGGGTGTACGGTAGTTCCGGCCGCCCAGGCGGCCTGCGACCTCCGCACGAAGATAAACGGCAGACTGGCGGCGGCCCCGGCCGTAATCGAACCCTGCACAAAACACCTTCGTGAGATCTTGTTCATTTTATTTCCTTGCCTTTCCCTCCCCATTTTATATGCCCCATCATCCTATAGACGAACGGGAAAGCAAGGAAATTATGCATCGAGGCGAACGGGGCGGAAGAGTCCCTTTTCTTTTGTCATCCCCGCTTTCGCTCGGTACAATGCATGCATGACACGGAACACAAAATACGGGATTATCCGGTTCACCACGGTGGTGGTTTGCCTGGCGTGTGTTGTGTGGGTTTCGCCACTGCCTGCCGAGAAGGCCCCGGTCAATGCGACCTGGCCGGAGTTTCACGGGCCCAATCGCGTTAACATTTCGCCCGACAAGGGGCTTCTGAAGCAATGGCCCGCCGGCGGGCCCAGGCTGATCTGGAAATTCGACAAGTGCGGTGCGGGATTCGCGGCCGTTTCCATAGTTGACCAGATGATCTTCACCTCGGGCGACTTCGGGAAGATCCAGAAGGTTCTGGCGCTGAGCCTGGACGGGAAGTTGCTTTGGGATACTCCCAACGGTGCGAGTTGGAGGGGGCCTTATCCGGGCGCCAGGACGACCCCCACCTATAGCGACGGTGCGGTCTACCAGATGAATCCGCACGGGAGTCTGGCGTCGCTGGACGCGAAGACCGGAAAGGAGTTGTGGGCCGTTGATCTACAGAAGGAATTTGGCGCCGCGCCAAGACGCTGGGCGATGGCGGAAAACGTGATAGTTGAAGGCAAGGTCCTGTACTGCTGCCCGGGCGGTGAAAAGGGAAGGATCGTCGCGCTCGAGAAGGCTACGGGCAAGACTATCTGGGCGAATACCGAGATCCCGCAGCTTTCGGCGTATTGCTCTCCGATTATCGCCACGCATAACGGCGTGCGGCAGTTGATCAACTTGATGGCGAAATCCGTTGTCAGCGTGGAGGTGAAGACGGGCAAGCTCCTTTGGAGCCACAAGCACATAACCAAGCACGACCAGAATGTGACCTCTCCGATTTTCACCAACGGGCTTGTATGCGTATCGAGCGGACACAAGACCGGGACGCGATTTCTGAAGATCGCTTCGGATAACCGCAGTGTTAAAGAGGTCTGGTTCAACGGGCAACTCGACAACTGTCACGGCGGTCTGTTGCTGGTCGATGGGCACCTCTATGGTACGGGATGCAGGATGTCCCCGCTGGGAATGGTCTGCGTGGAGGCCGCATCCGGTAAAACGGTGTGGAACTTCCGACCGCTGTCGAAGATCTCGCTGACCTACGCCGACGGGCTGATGTACGGCATGAACGACCGTGGGAAGGTGTGGCTGGTGAAAGCTGACTCCAAGGAATGCAAAATAGTCAGCCAGTTCAATCTTCCCAGGAAGAACCGTGCGCCAACCCTGGCGCATCCGGTAGTCTTCAACGGCCGATTCTATCTCCGAAACGGAAACGACCTGTTTGCATACGACGTGCGCGGACCCGAATCGAAGTAGCGGGGTATTGCCCTCAGCAGACGTCTTCGTCGCAGCGGCAGCACATGCTCGCGAAGAAGGCGATGAACGCCAGCAGAAGTCCGAGTATGCACAGTCCCGCGCTCGGTTGGGCAAGCCACCACAGCGCCTCCTTTGCCTCGCCGGTACTTCCCAGTCCCGGCGCCGTCAGGGCGGCCAGCGCCCAGAACACCGAATACCCCAACGCCCCCAGTCCGATGGACAGCGAACCTAAGAACTTGATGAAGCAGGGTGTCCTGATAACGCCCATGAAGACTATAACCGCCAGTGCAATCGCACCGAGTCCGGAGGCATGCATGTGTGCTCTCTTGCAGTAGACCCACGACTTTGCGGTGATCTTATCCATCTTGGCCTGGTCGCCTTCGTATACGGTCTTTTTTACGGCTTCGGCTTCGGCTTTGAGGTGGTCTTTTACATCTTTTTCGTAGAGTCCGAATGTCGCTCCCAGGGCAAAAGAATAAAGAAGGGTCAGAAGTGCAAAAAGTGTACCGAGCTTTGCGGGC
Organism: Phycisphaerae bacterium; assembly: GCA_016782885.1. Lineage (GTDB taxonomy): Bacteria > Planctomycetota > Phycisphaerae > SM23-33 > SM23-33 > BS750m-G57. Next base: position 3,988 of record JADHXQ010000182.1, read on the forward strand.
TTGATGTTGGCGATACCGTTGTTACTCATTGTTGCCTCTTTCGTCGTCTGGTGGGGTGATGGATAGTCTTTGTAACGCAGTTTTCACGTTTACGGTTTCTGCATTGTACGGATGTCGGTATACGCGTCCAGTACAATTGACAGATTCTACCGCATCGCTATGATAGGAGTATAGAGTTGAGGGTATTCGGGTATGAACAGGATCGTTGTTCCAATTGCGTGGTTGCTGCTGTTTGCCTTGCCCCCGGGCACGGCGGCGGTGATCCGGACCGTTCCACGCGAGATACAACCGACAACCAAATCGTCTGCTACTTCGCGTCCTGCGGCCAGGGGCAAGTTGTCTATCCGCGTGATGGGGGATGACTGGGGAGACGCGGGCACTGGCGACATTTGCAGGGTTCTGGAATCGGCCGCGGGCGAACTGTGGAAGAATTTCCCCAATCGGCACCTGCATCCGATAATCGTTCAGCGAGGCCGCCGTTCGCCGATAACTCTCTATCGCAGGGGGCCCAAAGGCGAGTACCTGGTAAAGGTGACCACTAAAGGACGCTATTGGTGCCAATTCGCCTACCAGTTCGCACACGAGTTCTGCCACATCCTTGCGGACTATTCGCACAAGTCGCCGCGGGCGAACAAGTGGTTCGAGGAGGCGCTTTGCGAGATGGCGTCGATCTATGCGATGCGGCAGATGGCCGTTACATGGAAGACCTCGCCGCCATATCCGCACTGGAAGAGCTATGCGGCGGACATCCGGAAATACGTTGACGATCTGCAGGACGCTGAAGATAAGCTCCCCGAGGGCAAGACGCTGGCGGTATGGTATAAAGAGAACTCCGCCGTACTGCGAAAAGCTCCCTGCATGCGCGAGAAGAACAGGATTGTTGCTAACAGCCTCCTGGGACTGTTCGAGGCACACCCTGAGCACTGGGCCGCGATTGGTTACCTGAACTCCGGCAAGGCTGCTTCAGACAGCCTCCAGGACCATCTGGCCAACTGGTACCGCCAAACGCCCGCCAAGCATCGGAAGATCGTGGCCGACATCATCAAGATGTTCGAATTGAAGGTGCCCCGGGACCTTCCGGTGAAGTAGGCATTGCGGCGCGTCGGGCTCTGGTCAGAAGCATCTTGATCACGAGTACGGTCAGATAAAGCCCGGCCGTGAGGACGACGATCGTCGGGCCGGACGGTAGATCGGGCCCGTAGCTTATCGCAAGCCCGACTGTAGTCAGCGACATCGACAGCAGTGCAGCCAGCACCATTACCTGCCACATCCTCCTGGCGAACTGGCCGGCAATGGCTACCGGTATCGTCAGCAGTGCGATGACCATCACGATACCCACCACAGAGACCAGCAGGACCACCGTCAGCGCCGTCAGGCCGAGCAGCGTGAGGTAATGGAACTCGACGCGCACGCCCCGTGTGCGGGCAAACTCCTCGTCGAAACAGATTGCGACGAACTGTTTGTAGAGCAATAGCGACACGACGACGACCACCGCGTCGAGAATGGCGATCGGTACCAGGTTGGCCGGTGAGACCATCAGAATGTTCCCGAACAGGTAGCCCATCAGATCCTGCTGATATCCCGGTGTGGCCGAGATGAAGAGCACGCCGATGGCCATTCCGGAGGCCCACAAGGCGCTGATAACGGTGTCTTCCCGCTGCTTGAAGCGAAGTGACACCACGCCGATGATTCCCGCCCCCAGCAATGCCGCCACGACCGCACCGGACAAGGCGGTGACCCACTGGATGCCCCAGATCGGATCGATCAGCGACCAGCCCAGGGCCTTGCGACAATAGATCGCGGCGCCCATGCCTCCCAACACGCAGTGAGCGATACCGCCGGCGAGATAGGTAATCCGCCTTGTAACCACGTACGTACCGACCACGCCGCAGGCGATGCTGATCAGCAGGCCAACGGCCAGGGCGCACAGCAGTACGGGGGGCGCTCCCGCCAGTTCGCGCTGCAATGCACTTATGAAATCACCCATGATGCGCCTCGGGGTTGTCGGGGTGGGCCTGGCAGTTGTGATCGTGTCTGACGAGCATTACGTCGTGCCCGTACAGATCGCGCATCAACTCGCCGGTAAGTTCGGCGGTGGGGTGTACGGCCACCGATCCATGCACGCAGACGACCTTGTCAACCAGTTGCGAAACGAATCCCACATCGTGCGAGACCATCACGAGGGTGAGCTTCTCGCTGAGTTGCTCCAGGAGTTGGTGGAACTCGGCTTC
>JADHXQ010000076.1 GCA_016782885.1 Phycisphaerae bacterium
ATGTTACAGCTCTCCCTGCAGAAGGGGCACTTTCCACGCTTGCCGGCAGCACTGTGGGGAGCCTCGACCATCTTTCCGCAATGCTCGCAGGGAAACCGAATTGACGGGGCAGCACTCTCTCGTGGGGGAGCGGCGGGTTCTTCCACGGCGGAAGGCCCCCGTTCCAACGTGGCAATGAGTTCCATGAGAGCCTGCTTGGATATTCCCAAGCCGCCGCTCTCTATTAGAAACCTCCACTGAGCATCAGGCATCCTGCCCGTCCCTGGAGAGATGCCGGTTGCGCCCGCGAGAGCGATGGTTCTTGTCTGCCCCTCCGGTGAGGCATGGAAGTCCATTTCTTCTTGCAGGACTCGCAGGTGGGGCAGAGCGGCCTCCGCTCCGGTAGCGCCCGCCTTCAGCATTTTGTCAATTGCTTCTGCTACTTTCGTCCGCGCCCCAAAGGCCGTCTGTCGCTCAAGGCACGAGGCCAGTACGGCAACCGCCGCGGTTGCGGCTTCCGGCCGAAATTCCTTCATGGCGCCCATGACGGAATTGCCGTAGACCATGACCATACACCCGTCACCGCGAACGTCGCCAAATACCCCTTCCACGACCTCGCGAATCTCTTGGAGCGTTCCTCCTGAAGTTTGAATTGTCTTCAGGAGGTTTTCCCGTTTGCTGTCGTCCATGCGGTTTCTCCAATTCGCTCCTCCCAGCTTTCGACCGGGATTCCCATGGCGTTGTGTCCACGAACGTCGTGGGCCTTGCGGGCGATTCTATGTCAGTCCCGCGACACACGCAAGCCCCTTCCCGGTAATCAGTTTTAGTGATCCCGCCAGAGGCGGATCTCCGACAGTGGTCAGTTAACGGCGAGGCTCGCCGCCTTTGGGGCTCGGGTTTCAAGTCGTTACTGATAACTGGCCACTGATTACTGAACACTGGTTTTGGCGGGCGACTTTTGGGAGGGTGGTCCGGCTGCAGATGCGGTCGGCGTTAACTGTTGTTGCATGTCAGCGATATAACTAACTGTTGAATCACGAGTTAATTGCCTGTGACATATCACGCGGCGTCAAATGAATATGTGAGGAAACCCCGAAGCGGATCGTGTTGTCATAAACGATTTGGTTAAAGGGGGTTATAACAAAACACGGAGTGGATATTTACGGCTGGCGGACTTGGCGGCAGGTTCACACTTCCCGCGGGTGTGACATATAGGCGCGGCGGGCGATATGCCAAATCGAGAGATACCGAGATACTTGTAAGTGGCCGTCCGGATGGATGATAGCGTTGGCGCGATCGCGTCTCATGCGATCCAGCCAGCCGCCGCGCGGCGGAGGGGCGGCGCGGAAGGTGTGAACCAATTGTGACATCGGTTCGGATATCTCTTATCGCTGCCTGCCGGCGCAGAGCGCGATTGCCAGAGCGTCGGCTACGTCCGGGGGTTCGGGGAGGGTCTCAAGTCTGCAAACCGCCTGAATCGACCGCTGAACCTGACGCTTGGAGGCGTGCCCGTTACCGGTGAGGTTCTTCTTTACCTTGGTGGCCGACAGCCCGCGAACCGCGACTTGGGCCTGCTGGGCGGCAAGGAGCACGACACCGCGCGCGTGGGCCATTAATATTGACGTTCGCGGGTGGGCGTAGTGGGCGTAGAGATTCTCGATGGCGACCAGGTCGGGGCGGAACTCGGCGAGCAGTCCAGTCAGATCGGCGTGGATCTGTTCGATGCGTCGGGCGATGTCGGCCTTGGCGTCCGTGCGGATCGCTCCGCCCTCGATGATTGCAGGCTCACCGGCCGGGCCCGCGAAGTCTACAATCCCGTATCCGGTTATATTCAGTCCCGGATCGATCCCCAGCACTCGGTATCTTTGCGGGTGTTTCATATCCGGCGCCAGGTCGTGCCATCGGGCGAATCCATTATCTCTACACGGTTTTCAGCCAGTCGATCGCGGATCTCGTCTCCGCGGGCGTAGTCTTTCGCTGCTCGGGCCTCTGCGCGGTCGTCGATCAACTTGTCGATCTCTTCGTCTGAGATTCCCGCATCTCCGGGGGCCATGTCTTCAAAACCCAGTCCCAGCACGCGGTCCATCTGCAGCAGGGTAGCATAAATTTCGCCCGCCGACGCGTCGGGGGTTTTGGCGGTTTTCCACATCGCCGCCAGGGCGCGTGGCATGTTCAGGTCGTCGATTACGGACGCGTCAAATTCGTCCATGCACGCGGCGATGGGCTCCTCGGCGCCCGTGTAACCGGCCCTTGCCTCCAAGATGGTGCGCTTAATCCGCCCAAGAGCGCTGGCCGCGGCGTCCATACCTTCCCAACTGAATGCCAACTGCTGCCTGTAGTGTGCGCCGAGCAGGAAGTAACGGTATGCTATCGGATCGTATCCGTGCTTGTCGACAAGGACGTCCATGGTCAGGAACTCACCGGCGGACTTCGACATCTTCCCGCCGTCGGAGTCGTCGGACTTCGCCATAGTCAGGAACTCGCCGTGCATCCAGCATTTCGTCCATTCGTGCCCGATCGACGATTCGGCCTGGGCGATTTCGTTTGTGTGGTGGACGGCGATGTGGTCGATCCCGCCGCAATGTATATCGAGGTGCTCTCCGAGGTACTTCATCGCCATCGTCGAGCACTCGAGATGCCAACCTGGGAAGCCCACGCCCCAGGGGCTGGGCCATTCCATCAGGCGCTTTGAATCGGCGCCAGAGAGTTTCCACAGGGCGAAATCGGTGTAATTCCGTTTGCCCTCAGTGACTTCGATGCGGGCGCCGGCGCGCAGACCGGCGATGTCGAGCCTGGCGAGTTTACCGTAGTCCGACAGCCTGGATGTGTCGAAGTAGACCCCGTCGTCGATGGTGTACGTGAAGCCCTTTTCTTCGAGTATGCGGACCTGGTTGATCTGGTCTTCGATATGGTCGGTGGCGCGGCACCACACGTCGGGTTCGATGATGTTGAGCCGCTCGATGTCCTTGCGGAAGGCATCCCAGTAGAACTGGGCGATTTCCCAGACGGTCTTATCCTCGCGCTGGGCGCCGAGGGCCATCTTGTCTTCGCCCTCGTCTCCGTCGGATACCAGGTGCCCGACGTCCGTGACGTTCATTACGTGGTTCGGCTCGTAGCCGCAGTACAGAAGCGCCCGCTTGAGGATGTCCTCGAAGACATACGTTCTGAGATTGCCTATGTGCGCGTAGTTGTAGACGGTGGGCCCGCAGGTATACAGGCTTACGCGAGGCGCGTTTAGCGGTTCGAGCGGGTCCTTGCTCCGTGTCATCGTGTTGTACAGGGTGATACTCATCAGTTTATCTCGACATTCCAGGACAGGTGGAAGGATTATACATGGTCCGGGGCGGCGATTCTATTATTTCACCGCGCGAGCCGGCGCTGGTCGGGTCGTCGGGCGAGTGAGATTGATCGCGGCTGCATAGATCCTGCCCGGTCCGACGGCTACCAGTCGCAGCGTACCCTCGGTGGCGTGAGTTCCGCTCCACGTGTCGCTCGGTCCCAGGCGCCCCAGCGGTTTGAACGCGAACGTTTCGTCGGCGCGGGCGAACAGTTTGCCCGGGTCGGCGCGATCTTCAGACGTCCGGGGCTTGGGGATAGTCTTACCGGACGGGCGGAAACTGACGTGCAATACCGTGGTCCCCGTGGGGCGGTGGGCCTGCCATTTCCACTTTCCATCGACGTACCGGATCTTTCCGCGCAGGCGGTCGGGCAGGTGCAGGCGAGTTGCCGGGTCGCCCAGCAGGGCGTACATGAGCGTCTGATCGCGGCGAAGCTTGTCGACGTTGATCCGGTCTTCGAGCTTGCCCTCGATGTCGCGGAGCAGGCGTTCGGCCAGTGGGTTGCGGGCTAGCCTCGCCTTCTTCTGCGCGTCGAGCCAGAGGTCGCCCAGCCGCTTATGCCCGCCTCCCAGCGACTGGAGCAGGCACAGACCGGAGAAGTAGTTTGTAAGCGGATGCGATTCGGCGGTCGCCGCGATAACCGCCACCGGTCCGCCCTGAGTCATCAGCAGAGATTCGCCCAGCGACTCCCGCTTGCCCGCGAAATTGCCCGTGTCGCACGAGAATATCGCCACCACGGGCGCCGGGGGACCGCCAGCCAGGCCTTTGCGGGCCTCGCGGGCAGTGAACCAGATACCTCTTCCCGACGATTGCATCGAGTAAAAACCCGTAGCCGAACCGTGCCCCATCATCACTCCGAGCGCACCTCCGCGCGAGAGCTGCTTTGTGAACATCTCTGCGTGCTTCTCGGGCGTTCCGCAAAGCGGATGCTTTGGGTCGGAGAGGATCATCCAGGGGCGGATCCATCGCGGCGAGGTGGTTTTGACGGCAGCCAGCGCCATGGATGTTGTCATGGAGTCAACAAACGCATTATATCCGGGCGAGCCGCCCCAGGCGGGCAGGCGAAGATCGTCGGGCGAGGGCTGCCGGGATTCATGTGCGATTATTTGCGCAACGAGTCTCCGCAGTTGCTTTGTCGTCCTGACCGGGAGGCGTCCGACCGGTGCGTCGGGGACCAGGTCGTTGTCGAAGTCTCCCAGCAGCATATCGGTAGCGAATTGTTCCCGCTGGACGGACCGCCAGCGGTACAGTTTGCGGCGAGGGGCCGGCAGATACCAGTTTTCACCCTGACTTCCAGGCTGGTCGTCACCCACGAGCAGGATAAACGATGGGCGGCGTTTCACTGATGCTATTGCCTTGTCCGCGGCGAGCGTGGAAACTGTTGCGTCGAATCCCTCCCCGCGGCGCCTTTCGACGAGCGGTTTCAGGTCGGCTGTGAACATCTTCCGTGTGACGACCAGCCAGAGTCGTCCGGCGGGAGATGTGGCGGGCTCGACAGCTCCAAGCGATGCGGTCAGGCAGAGCACAATCATTGCTGGCGCAACAAATCGCTTCATCTCAAGTTCTTCCCTGTTGCGGGGCTCACCCCGGCGGCGTGTCGCTGAGCATTACCGCGGCGATTACGGCGATTCCCTCGCCCTGCCCGACGAAGCCCATGAATTCGTTTGTCTTGGCTTTTACGGACACTCGCCCGGTCGGCAGGCTCAGCAGTTCGGCCAGGCGGGCCTTGATCTGCTGTTTGCGGGTCCCGAGCTTTGGCGACTGTGCCAGAATGGTCACGTCGCAGTTGACCGCGCCGAGTCCTTCTTCGCCCGCAATCGCCAGGGCGCGTGCGACGAATGCAGTGCTGTCGGCATCGCGATATTGCGGATCAGTATCCGGGAATAGTTCCCCGATATCGTCATGCCCCGCGGCGCCGAGTATGGCGTCGGCGACTGCGTGTAGTACGGCGTCAGCGTCGCTGTGTCCGAGCAGACCGCAGGGGTGGGGGATTTCCACCCCGCCGAGTTTCAGTACACCGCCCGTGTCAAATCGATGTGAATCGTACCCTAGTCCTATTGTCTGCATCCAAATAGCTTATCCGCCCGCCCCTGTTCGAACAAGGGGGAAAGCATCGACCGGTCCAACCGCCGGAAGGAAAGCCAAGCCGGCACCCTGGCGGGAAGCAACCCTGTAGAAATGTTCCCATGCAGTAATTAAGGCGCCCCTATCTCAGGTCGATAACACAAAAGAGCTGTTGAAATGTGCAGCCGTTGTGCATTTTCGGTGCATCAGCTTCGGTCGGGCGATGCAATACAACCGACTGGTACACAAGGACTTGTTAGGGCCATGTGGGCGAGTTGGAAATCATACTGGATTGGAGAGACTTGGTAGTGGATTCTTGGGTGCAACTGGACCAGGCGTATAACCATCTGACAGGTTCGAGGGTTATGGTAATCGTTCGGCGGGAAGGAGAGCATTTTGAGCCCGTTGAACGATAATTCTGAGCGGCTGGTTCGCCGGTATTCGGCGCGGTGGCCCGTGGCGATCCTGGTGGTGGCGATCCTCAGCCAGATTGCTGTAACCGTATCGCTCAACATATTGTCTCTGAATGGTTTATGTGGTATCGTTGTGACGCCGATTGTCATGGCGGCGGTTTGCTTACCGATGCTGTGGCGGTGGTCTATCCAGCGCGCCGCTGTGCCAGACAATACCCCGGATCGAGCCAGTACGGCGTCTGGCGAGGTCAGTACCGAGCTTGCTACCGCCCGGGCCGATCACCAGAGATACGAAGAGAGCCTCCACAAGGGCGAGCAGCGTTTCAAGGAACTCTTTCAACAGGCCAATGACGCGATCTTCCTGGTTGACATTGCCAACGGGACGATTCTGAACGTAAACGACCGTGCGTGCGAAATGCTGCAAGTTGAGCTTACCGGGCTGCTTGGCAGGAACATAGTCGATTTTCACACTCCTCCGACACGCGGGGATGCCTGGGCAGTCCTGACCGGATTCACGGACGACAGGAGCACGGTCAAGTTTGAATCGCAACTCGTCCGCGCCGACGCCGAGACGATCAGTGTCGAAATATCCGCCAACATGATCGACCAAACGTCCAGGGTTGCCCAGATCGTTATCCGGGATACTACCGAACGCATACGTTCGGCGGAAGAACTCCAGACCCATAAGATCCTTCTGCAGAACATAGTGGCGCACATACCGCACTTCGTGTTCTGGAAGGACACGAACATGGTATACCAGGGATGCAATCAGAACTTTGCGGTAACCGCCGGTCTTGAATCTCCGCGGGACATCATCGGTAAGAGCGACCACGATCTGGCATGGACGTCCGCTGAGGCCGATATCTTCCGACGAAACGACCTCGAAGTAATCGCCGCTGATACTCCAGTGTTGGATGTCGAGCATACCTGGCGGCGGGGTGATGGAACCGAAGTGACCGGTCTTGTCAGCAAGGTCCCTTTGCACGGGTCCGGAGGAAAGGTAATCGGTGTTCTGGGCCTGTTCACGGATATCAGCGAGCGGACCGCGGTCGCCGAAGAACTCAAGCGGGCGAAAGAAGCCGCGGAAAACGCCAACCTTGAGTTGGAAGGTATGAACCATCAACTCAAAGGCGCCATTGGGCGTGCGAACAGTATGGCCATCGAGTCTGAACTGGCCAGCAGGTCCAAGAGCGAATTCCTGGCGAACATGTCCCACGAGATTCGCACTCCGATGAATGGGATCATCGGGATGACCGAACTGACGCTGATGACCGATCTGACCGCCGAGCAGCGCGAGTACATCGAAGTGGTGAAGTTCTCCGGCGATGCTCTGTTGCGCGTGATCAACGATATCCTGGACTTTTCAAAGATCGAGGCCGGGAAAATGATCATCGAAGAGATCGACTTCGATCTGCCGGATTGCATGAGGGAAACCGTCAGGATGCTGTCGATGCGCGCCGAGGAGAAGTCTCTGGAATTGACGTGCGACATTTCCCCGAATGTGCCAAACCGGCTTACTGGCGATGTGGGTCGATTGCGACAGATACTCGTGAATCTTATCGGTAACGCGATCAAGTTCACGGAGACCGGTTCGGTGACGGTCAGGGTGGATATGGATGAAGAGGCCGACGATCGTGCGGCAGGGCTGCACTTTGCGGTGCGGGATACAGGCATAGGTATATCACAAGCCAAACAGAAGGCGGTATTCGACGCGTTCTCTCAAGCCGACGGATCAGTGTCTCGCAAGTATGGGGGTACGGGCCTCGGGTTGTCGATTTCCTCGAAACTGGTGCGGTTGATGGGTGGCGAGATGTGGGTCGAGAGCGAACTCGACAAGGGGAGCACATTCCATTTCCGCCTTGCCTTCAAGGTTCAGGGAGAGCCCCGGAAAGCGGCGGGCGACCACGGAGCGGACCTCAGCGGTATTCCCGTGCTCGTGGTGAGCGATAATCCACGCAAGCGGCAGGCGACTATCGGGATGCTCAGCGGATGGGAAATGGCTTGCCGGGAGAGCGGTTCGATCGAGGAGGGGATTGCGGTGCTGCGGCAAGCCGAAGAGGCCGGCCGGCCGTTCCGACTGGTCGTTCTGGAGCACCTTACCGGCAGAGGCGATCCGCTGATCTTTGCCGGGCGGATCAACGACGAGAATTTCACTTATCGCCCCGATATTGTGGTATTGGCATACGCTGGACAAAAAGGTGATGCGGCGCGTTGTCGTGAGCTAGGGGTCGCGGCGTACCTGGTCGGACCGAGTGAGTCTGAGGAGCTTCTGGCCGCTGTGCGAGGCTGCCTTGCCGATGATGCATCAGGGGCTGGCGGCAACAGACCACTCGTGACGAGACACTCCATTCGGGAAGATCAGGGGAGGCTGCAAGTACTCGTAGCTGAAGATAACGTAGTCAACCAGAAGGTAATCTCGGGAGTACTGGCATGCCTGGGACACGATATGACGCTGGCGACTAACGGTCGCCAGGCGATCGATGCACTGGAGGCAGGGGAGTTCGACGTGATCCTCATGGACTGTCAGATGCCCAAAATAGATGGTTTCCAGGCGACCAGGAAGATCAGAGCAAGCGAGCGGGATACCGGTAAACACATTCCAATCATCGCCATGACCGCAAACGCCATGAAAGGTGATGATTCTCGATGCTATCGGGCCGGTATGGACGGGTATGTGGCCAAACCCATCGCCGTCGCCAGTATCCGCGACGAAATCCAGAGAGTTCTTGCAGAGCGGTCGGAAGGCGCCGCGGTTTGGCGGGGGATCGGTGGTAGCGAAACTGAAGACGACGGCGCAGAAGCGATGTGCCTGGACGAACGGGCGATCATGGATCGTGTCGCAGGCGATCCGGCGCTGCTGGCTGAACTTGTCGAACTGTTTCGAGAGGATGCACCCAAACTGCTGGCTCAATTGCGTGCGGCGATGCGCTCGCGAGACTTGCCTGCAGCGGAACGTACGGTCCGTGCATTGAAGGGCGGACTCGGCAACTTCACAGAGAACGGAGCATACCTGGCGGCAGTTGAGTTGATCGAAGCGAGTCGAAACGGTGATGCGGTTGCGGTCGCGGCAGTGCTTGGTCGTCTCGAAGAAGAAGTTGGAAGGTTGATGAATGACCTTGACGCACTGCTGAAGGTGGTCATTGGGCGTAACGTTCCGGCACGTATCGAGAAATGAGCGATGTGGAACGGAAACGGCCAGCTATTTGTGTATATTGCCCAAAATACCCATATTTACATTTTTCGTTCAAGAATGATGGCGGCGGTTGCCGATTTACAAGTGTGACCCAAAGTGCCTAAAATATCCAAAATACCATAATCGTATTTATCCAAAGAGAGGGGGGTGAAAGGAAGTTAGCGATGACAATTGCGGACCTCTTTAAGCAGTATCTTGAGCACCTGTTCTCGGGTAAGCGCTGTGAGGCGAGAGAGTTGATATTTGCCGCACAGGACAGGGGCATCGCGGCGAGCAAGCTGCTGAAGTCGGTGATCTGGCCGGCAATGGAGCAGACTGACAGGTTATATCGCGACAACCACTTGTCGCAGATAGTCCAGCACATGGCTACTCGTATTAACCGTATGATAGCGGACCAGTTGCACGGGATGCTGGCGAGAAAGCCAAAAAACGGTAAGCGGATGATTGTGGTTTGCAGCAGGGGAGAAGTGGAGGAACTCGGTGCGCAGATAACGGCGGACTTGTTTGAAGCCGAGGGGTGGGGCGTGTGGTTTGTCGGAGCGGGTGTTGCCAATGACGAGGTGTTGGAACTTGTCGGTTCGGTGCAACCGGATATCCTGACGGTGTATGGTGTTCAACCGGTGGACGTTCCTGCAGTTCGCAAGCTTATCGAGTTGATCCGCGAAGTAAATCCGTGTGATAACATGCAGGTGTTGGTGGCTGGTGGAGTGTTCAATCGTGCAGACGGTCTGGCCGATGAAATTCGCGCAGACCTGTTCGCCGGTAATGCCGGCGAGGCGCTGAAGATCGTAGCCGAGCATCCGGTGCGAGTTGAGCGTCCGGACGTTCCCGAGCCGGGACGTCGCAGGAAACGCAAGAGGGTGACGCGCAACCAAACGGCCGCGAGAGCAAAAGCGGTTGTTGGGGGGTAGGCGAACGGCGACGGATCCGTTTGCCTTCAATGTCCGACGGGGCAGAGTATCTCGTAGGTGACCTGGTCGTTGCTGAGTTCATTGTCGGCTATGGCGGCGCTCATGAGGGTGTGCGGTTCGAGCTTGAACTTGAATTTTATCGCGTCGGGCCAATTGGCCTGGCTGTAGCGCGTGCAGGTCGTGTTGCTGTTCCATGAGTCGTTATCCGGTTGGCGCTGTGAGATGTTCAACTCTGTACAGTCGCCCGCCAGAACTATCCACATCGTGCTGACCTGGCTCAATGTCTGCGGTGGATATGCCATGCTGGGGGGGTCTTGAGCGACGTAGTTGGCCAGGGCGGTCATCTCGTCGATATCCATAACCTGCAATTCGGCGAGGCTCATACCGGCGTTATTCCACCTGAGGCAGTCCACGATGCCATCCGGGGCGTCTTTGGACAGAATGAGAATTTTGCGATAGAGGACCTTGGAGGCGTCGTGGCGCCCGTATACGATTATGGCGCCGTCGCCGGAATAGTTGCCGAAAGAACTCTGCATCCTGCCGGCGGTGACCAGCACGAGTTTATTACTGCTGACGCGCAAGAAGCCGTTTTTTGTGATCTTGCGAATGTCGCCGCGGACGATTCGGGAGATGGCTGATGCGGCCGCATCGGCTCGCATGCGCTTCTCGCCTTCGGTTACCACCAGATTGGCTTGAGTCAACAGATCGCCGAACGCCAACATAATGATAGCCATGATAGATACCGCAACCATGAGTTCGAGCAGCGTGAACCCCACCGCTCCTGGGCGGTAACGGTGCGACACCGCTTTACCGCGGGCGGATGGCCCGGTGGGGGCGTCTGATGTCAGGAGCGATTTTGTCATCTTCAGTTCCAGTGCTTGCCCGTATGTGGCAAGTGTGTTGCTAGTGCCTGTCAAACAACTGTCCCGTATGCATATTCACGGGCAAAAACTGCCCGTTCTCATTGAGGTAAGCTGTCCGCCCGGTCGAGTCGCGCTTCAGGAGTTCCAGGTAGTTAAACATCGTGAAGGCGGCGATACCCATTTTATCATTGGCCAGAGCAAAATCCCAAAGCTTCGTTTGCGTGCCGGTGAACATAGGATCGCCGGCGTCGAACTTAATTGGCTCGCCCTTGACTTGCGTAACTACAGTGCCTTCCGGCGAGAAAATTACGGAAAAGGAACAGAAGGCCTCCAGTTGGTTATCGCCGAGATTGTAGTATGCGCCTGGAGTTCCGGTAGTTACGAAGGCGGCGGTCAACTGGCCCATCGCCGTACGCCCGGGCAGTTCCTGCGGCATGAAAAGGGTCGGTCGCTTGAATACCGAATTGGTTTCATCGTATGCAATGATCATCGAATAGGCGGTTTTATCAGCCATCACAGTCTCGTCGTCGAGTTGGATGTGAATTCCGGCGTATGTGTTGCTTGTTACGGCTTCGGCACGTGCGGCCGATAACTGGGCGGCAACGAGATTGAACGCCTCCATGCTCGCTCTGGACGACAACATTTTTATCATCGTGGGGACGACCATAGTCACTATCAGCAGAATGATTGTCAGGGCGACCGCCAGTTCGATCAGCGTGAAGCCTGCCCGCCGGTTGCGGTTACCGGCTAGAGGCGCCGGTGGGCGGAAGCGGGTTTTGGCTGTTTCTTGTATCATTTCCGGTCTCTGAGTGCGGGGTTACTTATTGTGTCGCACGTTGTCTTCTTCGGTGCTGATATCTCCATCGGGCCCGGCGGAGGTCAGCCCGGGCGCCCCGGCGAGTCCGCCGCTGGGGGAGTAGACAATGGGGTTACCCCAGGAGTCGCGGAATTCGTTGGTGCTCGTCGTACTCCAGACCTTCTCTTCCAGCTTTCCGATCAGCGCCCTGCATTCCGCAACACTTGTCAACTCGCTGACCAAACTCGCCTGATCGGTGGGATAGGCGGGTTTGACTTTGCGGTACTCGACGATAGCGCTCATGATGATCTTCATGCTGTTTTTGGTTTCGTCGATGTAGATGTGGTTGAAGATGCGATTGGCGACCCCGCCGATGAGGAGCACCAGGATCGTGAGGATCAGCATTACCGCCAGCAGTTCGATCAGCGTAAAACCGCCGGATCGTACTGTGCGGTTCGTAGATGTTCGCGGTGTGACTGGCATATTCTCTATTCCTTGGTGAAGTTACTTGATAAAGTTAGTAACGTCGTCGGTGGGCAGGGCGCTACTGCCGCTGGTGCCGCCGATGTCCCTGAACAGGCCCCATTTACCGTTGGCGCTTTGGGACATAATGATGTAGTCGCGCCGGTAGAATCTGTTAGATGCGTCCTTGGCATAGTCCGCGATGCTGTTTATGGTGACGCCGTCTTCGGAGTCCTCTTTATCGAACTTCTCGTCGGTATACGTCAAATTCTCAGTATCGAACGGGCAGTACCAGATGTAGTGGCCAAACGCATCGATGAAGTGTACCTGATCGGATTGTGCATCTTGCACGTGATCGCCGCTTCGGGCCAGTTTGTCCACGTCATTCCAGGGTCCGTATACCGTTCCCCGCGGTTGGAGTCGGTAGCCCGGTCCGGGATGGTAATCCTCTATTTCTGTAGGCTCATTTGCTTCCACTTCAAACTTGAACGACTGGCCGATCAGCTTTCCCACCATCTCCTCCGTGGTAGGATAATTCTTGTGCAGTCCATGGTACATTTCAACGGCTTTGTCGATGATGTTGACGGTCACCTGGCAGGCATTGATCTTCGCCTGGGTCTTGAACCTCAGGGCGGCCGGTACGCCGATGGCGAGCAGCATGGTAATGACGAACATGACCACGAGCATTTCGACCATCGTAAAACCACTGCCCGCCCGCGGAGACCGGGACGGCGGTGATGCTGCTGCTGTCTGGTTGCTCATGTTCAAGGTCTCCTCTTACCGTAGTCGTTGGTTATATCGTCCTGTATAATTTGCCCCGGGGCATCCGGATCTTCAACATCATTGACGATGTATTGCCTGTTGAGTCCCGGGGCGAGCAGGATAAAACTGCCATTGTTGAAAACGCTATTAGGGGTAATTGCCCTCCGGTCGACCCAGTCTTCAAAGAGCTGCTGCTGCTCGGCGGGGTCACTGGGCAGGTCTTCCATGTATGCCGCGTTGTCCGCGATCCGGAATTGGCTGACTTTGCCCACATACTCCGCTTTGTTGCTGGCGAGGAAGTAGCAGATCGGCTTGGCTTTCTTATTGGGGAAGCCGTCGGAAATCGAGTTGAGCTTACCGGCGTAATTTATGAGGTATTCCGGGTCGAACGCCGCGTATGTCTTTGACGCTTCGATTCTCCCTTTTGCGACATTTCGATCCGAGAAATCCAGGTTCAGTTCGTTGTATTCAATATTGAACAGGCACGCGGCCAGGACCTGGCTACCGGTGATTGAGCCATTGTTCATAGCCAGTCTTGGATCCCCGGTGCCGCCGGGCACGTTGGGGTCTTTCTTCTCTCCGGGCAGAAATTTGGTTTCCTGCTGATACAACAGGGCGCCGTTGTGGAGGCTTTTGACCATCACCGTCGAACGTCCCGCATAGTACTGCCGGATGATCATCTGGATTGTCGGCATCAGGAGCATCGCCAGCAACAGGATGATGGAAATCACCACCATCAGCTCGACCAGAGTAAAACCCATCGGTCCCGGCGGGCGCGGGGTTCCTCGAGATTCCGGTTTTCTCATTCTCATTTCGATGCTTTCTTCAGCGGTTTACGGGTTATCGTCGTCCCGTCATATTGTCAAGCATGCCGATCATCGGCATGAACAACGCAATTACGATGTACCCGACGATAAGACCGAGCACGATTACCATTACCGGTTCCATCAGGCTTGTCAGCGACGATACAAGAGTTTCGACTTCGGAGTCGTAGGTGTCGGCTATCTTGGTGAGCATCTTGTCCAGTTCACCGGTTTCTTCACCGACGTCGATCATGTTGACAACCATCGGATCGACAACGTTGGCTTGTCGGAGCGGGGTGGCGAAGCTTTCGCCCTCGCGAATTGCGTCGTGAACTTTGTTCATTGCCGTTCGATAGACCGCGTTACCGGACGTATCCGCGGTGATGTTGAGCGCTTCGAGGATTGGTACGCCCGCAGCCAGTAGAGTTCCCAGCGTACGCGAGAATCTTGCGATGCTTGTTTTGGCGACAATCTGCCCCATGATTGGCAGGTTCAGCACGGCTCTGTCGACGTAGATCGCGGTACTCTTGGATTTTTTCAGCAACTTTATGCCCATTATCAGGGCGATGGGCGTTATGATGATGACCGCCCATCCACCGCCCATCATCCAGTCGCTTGCGTCCATTAGGGCCTGGGTCATGGCCGGCAGTTGCTTGCCCTGCCCCGCGAAGATATCCTTGAATTTCGGGACCACCCCGATCATCAGTCCGGTGACGATGAGCAGCGCGAATGAAATCACCGCGATCGGATAGATCATGGCGCCCTTGACTTTTCGTTTGAGCGCGTCGGCCTTTTCCATGAACTCCGAGAGGCGTTCGAGGATGATGTCGAGCACACCGCCGAGTTCACCGGCGCGGATCATGTTGGTGTAAAGCGGGTCGAATATCTTCGGATGACGCTTCATCGCCTCCGAAAGCGAGGAGCCTTCGGTTACGTCTTCTTTTATGAGACGAATCGTCACTCGCATCGGACCGGGCTTCTGCTGTTCCTCGAGAATCTGGAGACTTCGGACGATGGGCAATCCGGCACTGACCAGAGTCGAAAGTTGGCGGGTGAACAGGGAAATCAGCTTGATAGGCGCCCGCCCTCCACCCCCTCGTTTGGCGCGCTTCGGTTGTTCGGCGCCGCCGGATGTGCCTCTACGCGCGCTACCGTGACGGGCCGCTTTCTCCTTTATCTTCGTGGGGAAATTGCCCTGGGCACGCACTTTTGCGATCGCTTCGTCACCGTTGGCGGCTTCGATTGTACCCTTGACGGGTTGTCCAACACTGTTCATCGCTTCGTATGTGAAAGTCGGCATCGTAATCTCCTGCAACCATTCGGGGCTGCCGCGTGTACTACCGCATGCGAACAACGCGACTCGACAGCAGTAGTAATTTACCGTTCTACTAGTTCATATCTTCGCTGAGGGTCTGTCCAACGACTTCTTCTATTGTGGTGAGTCCGTCATATATTGCCAGCAAACCCGATTCCCGCAGCGTGCGCATACCGCGTTTTCGAGCGGCTTCGCGGAGCATGTTGGTGGATTGGCGTTCCATGATCAGATTGCGGATTTGATCGTCGTAGAGCATGATTTCAAAAATGGCCATTCGCCCGCTGTATCCGGTACCGCGGCAATAGTCGCACCCGACACCGCGTGAGAATGTCCGACCGGATACGTCTTCGGGCTTAAGGTTCAGTTCCAGGAGCACTATTTCGTCCGGTACGTAAGTTTCCTTGCAGCGGGTGCAGATACATCGCACCAGCCGCTGTGCGACGACGCCTTCGGCGGTTGCGGTGATAAGGAATGGTTCGAGTCCAAGGTCGAGCAGTCGTGCGATCACCGAGGGTGCATCGTTAGTGTGCAGGGTCGTGAACACCAGGTGCCCGGTCAAGGCGGCCTGGACGGCGATTTCGGCGGTTTGCAGGTCGCGGATTTCGCCGACGAGGACAATGTCGGGGTCCTGGCGGAGGAAACTTCGCAGGGCGCGATCGAAGGTCAGTCCGATATCCTCATTGATCTGCACCTGGATCAGGCCGTCGATATCGTATTCTACGGGATCCTCGCTGGTCAGGATTTTTGTTTGGGGCTCGTTGAGTTCGCTGAGCGCCGAATAGAGCGTGGTGGTCTTGCCCGACCCGGTCGGACCGGTGACGATGACAATTCCATTCGGGCGCCGGATCAACTGCCTGAGCAACTGCAGGTCGTCTTCTCTCATACCGATGCGTTCGAGGTCTAGGCTGACGTTACCGCGGTCCAGCACGCGCATGACAACGCTCTCTCCGAACATGGTCGGAAGGATCGAAACTCGCAGGTCGACCGGGCGCCCGCCGACTATGAGTTCTATGCGTCCGTCCTGGGGAAGGCGGCGCTCGGCGATGTCGAGATTCGACATGACCTTGATACGCGAGGCAATGGCCATTGCGATCGATTTGGGCGGCGGGAGCATCTCGTAAAGCATTCCGTCAATGCGATACCGCATGAAGTATTCGTTTTCGAACGGTTCGAAATGGATGTCCGAGGCGCGGTTGCGGATCGCCTCGAGCAGCACCATGTTGACCAGGCGCTTGACGGGATTGGAATCGGCGACCTCCCTGAGCTCGTCCAGATCGATACTGTGCTCGCCACCGACCATCATCGACAAATGCTCGTCACCGGCAATTTCATTGATCAGGTCGCCGATGGATTCCGGTTCGACATCGTAGTATTTCAGCAGCGCCGAGCGGAGTTGGGTCGGATTGGCGATCTTGGCGGTGACATTGAACTCCATCAGCGTGCGCAGGTCGTCGGTAGCATGGAAGTTGTCCGCCGAGGCCAGGGCGATCGTCAGGTGTTTCGTGTCCGGTTCGTACTCCAGCGGAACGATTTTGTAGGCATTGGCCATCTGCGGGGGGATCAGGCTGATGATATCATGAGGTATCTCCACGTCGGTCAGATCGACGGCTTCCATTCCCATCTGGTGAGCCAGCGCCATCGTACGCATCTCGTCGCTGATGTAGTCCAGGTCTACGAGAATCTGTCCCAGCGGTCCGCCCTTGTGCTTCTGTACGTCCAGGGCTTCGTGGACCTGATCGCGGGTGATCAGTCCCATCTTGACCAGAACCCTACCCAGCGGTCTGCCTCGTAATGTGGTGACATCAATTGTGCTTGGCATGTTTATGTTCTCAACTTGCGGACTATCCAGCGGACTCGTCAATCGAAACGCCGGCTCCGACGCCGGTCCGGTCCTGCATTTCGGAGGGTCTGTGGCTGTTATCTATTGCATCTTCGGCGGATATTTTGCCCTCTTTGAAAAGGGCCAGCAGATGATCGTCGAGCAACTGCATGCCGAAGCGCTTGCCGGTCTGAATGGAACTGGGTATGCGGAATACTTTGTTCTCCCGGATAAGGTTTCCGATAGCGTTGGTGACCATCATGAACTCGAATGCGGCGATTCGCCCTCGAATGTCGTGGCGGGGGATGAGGGTCTGGCAGAGTACGGCGATTAGCGACGATGCCAACTGGATGCGGATCTGCTCCTGCTGATCCACGGGGAACTGGTCGATGATTCGCGTGATCGTGCCCTGGGCGCTGGTGGTATGCAGCGTGCCGAACACCAGGTGCCCGGTTTCGGCGGCGCGCAGGGCCGATTCGATAGTCTCCAGGTCGCGCAATTCACCGACGAGAATAACGTCGGGGTCCATACGCAGCACGCGCCGCAGCGCCTCTCCAAAGCTCGGTACGTCGACGCCAACGTCGCGCTGGTTGACCATTGACTTCTTGTGCGGGTGATAATACTCGATGGGATCTTCGATCGTAATTATGTGTTTGTCGAAGTTCACGTTGATGTAATCGACCATCGTCGCCATAGTCGTCGTCTTACCCGATCCGGTCGGACCGGTGATCAGGAACATTCCTCTCGGGCGCCGGCAGAGGCTCGTGACGATTGATGGCAGCCCGATCTCTTCAAAGGTCAGCAGCTTCGAGGGGATCAACCGCAGCGTCAGGGAAACATTGCCTCGCTGCTGGAAAACGGATGTACGGAATCTTCCGGCGTCGCCGAACTCAAATCCAAAGTCCGTGCCTCCCTGTTCGGCAAGTTCCTCCTGGGCCCGAGGGGGAGTTATCTGCTTCATGAGACTGATGGTATCTTCGGGTTCGAGGATCTTTGTCTCCAGCGGACGGAGCCGACCGTGCAGGCGAAGCGTCGGAGGTCTGCCAACGTGGAGGTGCAGATCGCTTGCGCCTCGTTTTATACATGTCTCCAAGAGACGGTCAATCTGAATAGTCGCCATAGTTCAACTCTTTCTTGCTATGGGCCTTTGGCAGGCACAGGCGGAAGGCTTCACTCCAAAGTGATTATTCGCCTCAACCGTTGGCCAATTCCGCAGTTTGGGTAATTCTAACCAGTTCCTCGGGTGTGGTGACGCCGTTTCTGATCTTAAGTCGTCCATCCTGCAGGAGAGTTTTCATTCCACCAGCTCGTGCTGCCGCCCGCAATTCACCGAGGGGCGCCCGGTTAAAGGCAAGTTCACGCAGCGTCGCATCCATTGCCATCATCTCGAATATACCCTGTCTTCCTCGGTAGCCTGTCCCATTGCAATTGCGACAACCCGTTCCCTTATAAAATTTTGTGTCTTTCATGTCCTCCGCACTGAATCCCAGAGCCTGTAGGACACTCTTGTCGGGCGCGGGGTCTTCGGCTTTGCAATCGGGGCATATTACTCGGATTAGACGCTGAGCCATCACCGCCTGAACTGCGCTGGCGACCAGGAATGGCTTGACACCCATATCGATCATACGAGTTATCGCAGATGGCGCATCATTTGTGTGGAGCGTACTGAAGACCAAGTGTCCAGTCAAGGCTGCCTGAATAGCGACCTCTGCCACCTCCAAATCGCGGATTTCGCCGACGAGGATGATATTCGGTGCCTGTCGAAGCATAGAGCGGAGGATAGATGCGAAGCTCAGACCGATCGTTTCGTTAACCTGAACCTGGTTGACGCGAGTGAAATTGTACTCCACGGGGTCTTCGGCGGTGATGATTTTGCGGTCGGGACGGTTCAACTCGTTCACCGCGGCGTAGAGTGTGGTGGTCTTGCCTGATCCGGTCGGACCGGTGACCAGGAAAATACCATTGGGCTTCTTGATAATCCGGAGGAAACGCTCGTAGTCTTCCTGTTCAAACCCCAGCGCCGGGATGCCCATCCGGACGCTTTCTGGTCTGAGGATGCGCAGGACGATACTCTCACCGTGGTAGCTTGGTAGTGACGATACGCGGAAGTCAATATCGTCCCCGCTGATTCGCATCTTGATTCGCCCGTCCTGCGGGAGGCGCCTTTCGGCCAGGTCGATACCGGCCATGATCTTGATACGATTCAGCACCGGGCCCTGCGTTCGTTTGGGAATGTCGTCGCGGATGACGCAGACGCCGTCAGTTCGGTACCTGACGCGGACGCGATTGTTCATCGGCTCGATGTGTATATCCGAAGCCCTGGTGTTTACAGCTTCGCTCAGCAGCATTGTGACCAGGCGAATAATCGGGGCAGATTCTTCGTTGATCGCGCCTTCTCCGCCTTCGGCGTCTAAACCAAGCCCGTCATCGTCGAATTCCTCGAGCGCCTTGTCGATGCTCTGGCTCGATCCGATGTACTGGCGGATAAACTCCCTCATCCTGGACTTGCTGGCCAGGCAGGTATTCAGCTCGCAGTTGAGCCTGAAACGCAGCATGTCGAGCGTTTCCAGATCCAACGGGTCGGTTATGAGCACCTTCAGGCGGCCTTCTTCCATTGCCAACGGGAGGATCTGGTGGCGCTTGATGAGAGTCTCGTCGATGAGATTCAGTTCGGTGGGCACTACGACGTTTTGCTCGAGGTCGATGAATTCCATGTCGAACTGGTTGGCCAGTGCCTTGGTAATGTCATCTTCAGTCGCCAGTTCGAGTGCGATCAGCGCGTCGCCTATTTTCATGCCTTCAAGTTGGGAGTGTGCCAGAGCTTCGTTTACAGCCGCGGGAGTGCATACTCCCCAGTCAACGAGTATTTCGCCGAGGCGTCGGCGTTTCTTTGGTGCCATAACAACGATCCTCTTGGGTCAGTTTTTGCGGCGGCGAACTACCGGTGTCCAGGATTCAAACGCATGGTCATCGCGGACGTTTGTGGCGCGTTGCACCGTCCTGAAACGGAACCAGGATGGGGTTAATCGGGCTACCGGACCGACCTGGAAGCCAGTTGGCAGTGAGTCCCGAAGATAGCCCACATCCGCTGCGATTACAGTGTACCGATCCGCCTCAACGCCGTCAAGACGCATTCAGAGATCCTCTTTGAAAGGTTCCCTTCGACTGCGCTCACGATCTCCGACAGGGCAAGCCAGATCAATACAGGCCTGTCGTCTCGTCCAGGGAGAACATGATGTTCATATTCTGGATCGCCTGGCCCGATGCGCCCTTGATAATGTTGTCCAGGGCGCTGAAGAGCACGATCTTGTCCTTGACCACCCGGGCCGAAACATCGCAGAAGTTTGTCGTCGAAACATACTTGCTGGCCGGGAGCACGTCGGTGCGCACACGGACAAACGGCTCGTCGCCGTACGCCGCGACCAGCACCTCGGCGAGTTGATCGTCAGTTACCTCGCCGGTCGGGTTCGCATAGATGCTGCAAAGCATGCCACGATCCATCGGGCTCAGGTGCGGTTGGAACAGCACGGTGGTTTCCTTACCGGAAACGTCGCTGAGTACCTGCTCGATTTCGGGCATGTGTCTGTGCGTCCCGACGGCGTACGGTTCGAAGTTTTCGTTCCGCTCGGGGAAGTGGAACTTCAGGTTCACAGTTCGCCCGGCGCCGCTGATACCGCTGATGGCGTTGATGACGATACCGCCGGCCTCGATGAGTCCGGCGCGAAGCAGCGGGGCGATCGCCAGGATACTGCAGGTAGGGTAGCACCCCGGATTAGCCACCAGCGCCGCTGAGGCGATAGCCTCGCGGTAATATTCGGGCAGTCCGTAAACTGCATCGCTCAGGCCGTCGGGGTCGGTGTGCGGCGAGTACCACTTCTCGTAGACCGCCGCGTCGCTGAGCCGATAGTCCGCCGACCAGTCAATAACGCGCAGACCGGCCGCTCGGAGCGCCGGGACGTAACTCATCGCGACCTTGTGTGGTACGCACAGCATCGCAAGGTCCGCTCCGATGTTTGCAACCCGCTCGGCGTCGAAGAGTTCCTGGACCAGATCGCTCTGCTCCGACAGCAGCGGATAGAACTCTTCCATGGGCCCAAGCTCATCAGGCGGACCGAACACGCCAACCAGCTCGGCCGCCGGGTGCCTCAGCAGCCACCGAACGACTTCAAATCCCGCGTACCCGCTCCCGCCGATCAGCACGACTCGTATCTTTCGATCGCTCTGTGTCATCACGAAAACTCCGTATTATCTGTTAGCTGTCAACTGAAGCACGATAGACCCAAGCCCACAGACAGCTATCTGTGGGCTGATAACTGGTAGCATCATTATACGAGCAAGGCCCCGGTATTGCAGTACCGGGGCCTCGTTTTGGTTCGTATCCGGTTTTGCGTTTAACGCTTGGAGAACTGGAAGCGTCTGCGTGCGCCTCGCTGCCCGTACTTCTTGCGTTCTTTGATTCGTGCGTCGCGGGTCATCAGGTTCGAGTCGCGCAGGGTTTGCTCGGCCTCGGGGATCGCGCGGGCGATCGCCCGCGCCAGGCCCAGCTTGACTGCGTCGGCCTGCCCGGTGCTCCCGCCGCCGTTGACATTGACCCATACGTCCAGACTGTTGGCCATGCCCGTGGTGTGCAGCGGAGAGATTGCCGCAGTGCGGTCCTTCTCATGCACAAAAAAGGTTTCAAAATCACGCTTGTTGACGAGGATCTTTCCCGTTCCAGGGCGGATTCGGACGCGGGCGATGGCCTTCTTGCGGCGCCCCGTCCCGAAGATGAAGTGAACGCCTTCGTCCAGTGTCGGGACCGGGAAGGACGGCTTCGGTGCGGTCGTTTCCGCAGGACGCTCTCGGGGCGCCTTGACCGGAGCCGCTGCCGGAACTTCAGCCTGAGCTTCTAGCGGAGCTTCGGCTTCTGGTTTGCTGTCGGTGGTTGGTTTGTCAGCCTTTTTGGATACCATATGATGCTAATCCTAATCTTAGAATTTTTAGATTTCCATTTTTTCAGGCTGTTGTGCCTGGTGGCAGTGTTCGCTGCCGGGAAAGACTTTGAGTTTCCTGAGCATTGCCCGCCCCAGGCGGCCTTTGGGGAGCATTCGCCGCACCGCTTCTGAGATTACCCGCTCGGGGTACGTTTTGAGCATATCTTCAAGGGTCGTAAGTTTCAGACCGCTGGGATATCCGGTGTAACGCTTGTAGATCTTCTCGGTGAGTTTGTTATTTCCCGTAACGCGAACGTCAGCCGCATTGATAACAATCACAAAGTCGCCTGTGTCCACGTGGGGCGTATACTCGGGGCGATGTTTGCCCATCAGGACGGTGGCGATCTTCGTCGCCGCCCGACCGAGCACTTTGCCCGAAATGTCCACAACGAACCACTTGCGGGTCAACTCGCCATTCCTGGCCATGTATGTCTTGGTAGTCATTTTGCTTGTCCGTATTCCTGAATTTTCCACAATCGAGCCGCGCATTATCTCATACCGCCCGCGTATGTCAACACGAAAATCCGCGAAATTGCGGATTTGCGGTCGAAGCTCCTTTCCGACCGACAATGAATCGGCCCTATGGGCCTCTTTGTTGTAAAAAACCACCATACCACGGGCTGGCGCCCGTGGCTGACATGAGAAAGCAACGGTAGCGCAATCTGAGTGCCGAACACTATTGAAACTGTCCCCTGAACTGACCCCTTTTCCTTCTGTCTCAACCCCCATCAGTTTTCGTGGAGCAGGTCGAGGTCGAGGAATACGAAGGATTCCGAGAACGACTCGTATGCGACCATGCCCGCCCTGGCTTCCAGGAAATTGTCACACCAGAACTCCAAATGGTCGATTAACTGTGCCTGTATATACTCACAGTGCCAGGGCCCGTCGCCGACGTAGCAAAGCCCGAAACCGCAAGGCTCATCTCCGTCATCACTTCCCCCGTCGTCGCCCCGGCGCGGCGTCTGGTCGCGACGGAGTTCGACTTCGACGCCGCCAGCCAGGATGGCCCCGAAGAGCTCGCCCCATGACATGTGGGCGACAGTCCACCGCTCCTCGGGGCGATCGGCGAGGACGGCGGCCACTTCGGGATTGTAGGCGGTCTTTTGCAGCAGCAGGCGATCTGTATCTGCCGGAAGGAACGAGGGATTCACGAAATTGAAACTGTGGAGTCCATTGGCCCGCGGAGTGGCCTCGGGGCGCAGCAAAGCGTAAGCGATGACGTGGGACATTGAACGCAGCGTGTCGTTCTGTTCGCCTGAAATGTCCCACACGCCTGTATCCCATCGCTTGAATTGCAGGGCGAAAAGGTGCAGGCGGAACGGGCCTTCCTTTGGGATAAGCTTGCCTGCCGGCAGGAGCCTGGCGTAGTCCTGATCGGATGGATAGACGCCCTCCTTGTACCGCGCCACCTCGTGTGATTCATAGCTGCCGCCGAGGGCGGCTGCGAAATGCTCGAGGGCCTCACCGAAAAACTTGACCGCGTCTTTTTCCGGCCGCGTTGCGAGGGCTCTGTGTCGCTTGGGCATGGTTTGCACCTCTGGACATGTTGTGTTGGCGGAAGACTGATTATTACGTTACGGACGTGATCGCCAGGGTTTTAATATGCTTTCAACGTTTATAAACCCCCGTTTCCCCCATGGCAAGCAGAAACCGCAGATTCACTAAACTCCAATCCGCCAAAGATGACCGTTCGCCTTGCATGTTCCTGCTAAGCCGCAAGCGGCGAACGCCGCCCCTCAAGGTGTTTTGCTGAAAAGATTCTCGGCGGGGATCGGCTGCCTCTTGATGCCGGGTCCCTCCCAGCGGATGTCGAATTGGGTCCCTCGCCGGAGTTCAAAGTAGTCGAGACGGACCGGATGCAGGCCCGCCCGCAGGACGATCTTGCCGATACGGGTCCGGGGCTTCTTGTGCCATTCGTCATTGTCGGCTATGACGCGCCCGCCCACCGAGAGGCGGCTGCCGTCGCGCGAACGCAGGATGAACGTGTAGCATCCGTCGGCGGGAACCTGAATGGCGCCGCGGAACACCATCGCGCAACCGTCTTTGCGACGCGCGGGATCCAGGTCGAATCCCTTTGAGCGGCTGGTCCGGACCGGTTTGAGACGGGGCGTGTCGGGAATGCTCAGATACTTTCCTTCGTAGTACTCGCAGCGAAGACCGGGCGCCATGCCCTTTGCTTCCACGGGGTCGAGCGGTTTGCGTTTCGACGGCGCCGGGCATAGGGGACACCAGCACACCCCCGTCAGGTTGTTGACGATCAGGCGGGGCTGGGTTTTCGCGACTTTCGCGCGCCCGGGGTCCGCACCACCCATGATGTTGTCCTCGGCGATTCGGAGCTTCTTGTCGTACCGCTCCTGGAGGCCCATCATGTGTCCGGCTTCGTGCGCGGCGTCCAGGAGATGCGGCCCGTCGGGTTTTTTGGGGTCCACGGGCCAACTGGTTCTTGAGGACCACTCGCCGTCGAGGCTGGCGCCGCCGATCGAAGGGCTCCAGGTCGTCTTTCCCACGTAAGCCAGGCAGGACTTGCCTGAGGGTGTATGGACGTGGCTTCCGACAAGAGTCTCCCACGGCGGGGGGGGAGTGCCAAGCCAGCTCTTCGGGATGTCTTTCTTCGACGCAAACACCTTGGGGACCAGTTGGATGGCGGCGGGGCGCTTCAGCTTGAGATACTGGCTCCTCTTGGGTCCGCGCCACAGGTTCTCCATGTTTTCGACCCATTTGCGTGCGTCGGCTTCGGTCGTCCCGAGAAAGCCGGCCGGCAGCGTAATGATTATTTTTCCATCCTTCATCCGGGACGAGTGCGGTCCGAGGTGCGCCGAGACGTCCCCGGCCGCCGCGGGGGCGGGTAATTCCGGGAAAACGAGGGTGCCGATTTTCCACGGTTTGACTTCGATGCAGTGCCATCCCTTCAGCATCGGCTTGCACGTCTTGACGCGCCTCGTATTGACCTTGAAGACGACGGGACACCCGCAGGGGTCGTATTTGCGGTGGCCGAGCGGACCGTTCCAGACGTCCGTGATCTCTTTGGCCCACCTGGCGATCATCGCGTCCGAGCCGCCGGCGAAGGCGATGTTCAGGGTGACGATGATGCGGCGGTCCCTGACCTGGCACGTTGTCCTGGCGAGGGCGGCGGCGGGGAAGGTCGAGATGAGAACGACCGCGACGATCGCCCGGGGCCACGCGGGGACCGGTCGGCTCGATGAACGCCTGCTCGCGGATGGGGTAATGTCTCTCACCGTTTCGGATTTCCTTTCACTGACTGGAGGAAAAAGGGGTCAGAACCACTCCTGTCCGGTTAAAACTATTAGGAGGAAAAAGGGGTCAGAACTATTTTATATCTTTGTTGTTACTGTGTTTAGGTGCGGTTTTGTGCCTACCGCCTGGAGCGGTTGTTTTCTGGGTCGGCCTCTGGGGCGGATGGTCAAGTCCAGTTTAAGCTTCCGCCCGA
>JADHXQ010000077.1 GCA_016782885.1 Phycisphaerae bacterium
CGATCCGCAACAAACCGCCATCGGCGCGCCGCCAGTCGCGGGTGAGAGATTCGGCGACGAGTTTTTCCAAGCCCGCCTGGATCGCGCCTTCCTTGCCGACGCCTTGCGTAAGCCGTCCCAACGTCCGTGTGGCGTCGCGCATGGTGAAGTACGAGCGCCGCTGGTCTGGATATGTGCCGTAGTCCACCACGTACCCTGTGAAGTCGTCCTCCCACGCGCACACGACGTAGAACAACAGTTTGTCGTGGACATCAATGAACATCGTGACGCGGTTGCACGCGAGGGGAATCTCGCTTTGCTTGCGGCCGTTGAATTTCTCGGCCAACTGATCGGGCGTAAGTACGTCCTCTTCCTGCTCCAGGACGGGCTCGTTTTGATACTCGGCGAAGAACGCCGGTTCGTCACGGATCTTCAGATTCATGGCATGCTGCAGCGCCGAAAGTTCATCGTCGTTGTGCCGCGCGGGCCAGGCTACTTTCGCGCCCGCATCCATCGCCTGACGGTTCTGGCGATAGAACTCCGTTGCCTCCTTGCCGGCGTTACCTTCGCGGAGGCCCTAACACTCTTCCCGCCGTTCTTTGTGATCTCTGTGTCCTCTGCGGCCAGGCCGTCGCCGTTGCTTACCTTTGTGTTCTTTGTTTATCTTTGAGTTCGATCCGTTGCCGTTAACCATACTCTTATGTCGTTGCCGTTCTTTGTGACCTTTGAATCCTTTGAAGGCAAGGCCGTTGCCGTTACGAGGCGAAAAACCGTAATACTGCCAATTGCCACTGTTTGGATCGTTGCATGTTGGTCGACATTGTGTTAGCCTCTGACCGGTGGAAATATCCTCGGAGATTAATAATGAAAAGAACGGCATTCGGGTGCTTACTTGGGCTTCTTTCAATCGTTGCGATGTTTCAGGGCTGCGTAAAGCCCGGCGATTTCGATCCGAGTATCATCGCGCGCTATCAGCGTGAAATGTCCGAGTATGCGCCTTCCCGGCGCTTGGGTGGCCGGGGCGATCTGGGCCTGCTGGACCCCGCCCCGAGAGAGGGCCTGGCGCCGCTGAAGGTCGAGGAAATAAAAGACGCCGACGGCAAGGTCAGGCGCGTCGTTCGACTGTCTCTTGAAGAGGCCATCGTTCGCACACTTGCGGGGTCTCCGGCGATACAGCTTGTCAGTTTCGATCCTGCCATCAGCCGCGAGAGCATGATTCAGGCGGCTGCGGCGTTTGACGTGGTGGTTTTTGGCGCGGGCACTCTCGAAAAGACGGACAACAAGAGATATGCCACCGCCCTTCGCCCGATAACGGACGAACGGACCTTCAACGTCGGTCTGAGGCAATTGCTTCCGACCGGAACGCGGTGGGAACTGACGTGGGGCGCCACCCGAGAGTGGGACAGCGCCCAGGCGGCGACTTCACCGACCAAGTTTGAGCCCACGGTGGGGCTTGAGGTCACCCAACCGCTTCTGCGAGGCGGGTGGTTGGACTTTAACCTCGGGCGGCTTCGCGTTGCGAGGTTGGCACACAAGTCTCAGATGCAGGCGTTCCGCTCGGAAGTCGAGGGCGCAATAACCGATGTCTACCGCCTCTACTGGCAACTCCACCAGGCCAGAGAAGGTGTTGAAATACAAAAGAGGCTGGTGGCCTGGAGTAAAGAGACCCTCAGGGTGGTGCGTGGGCGCGAGAATATGGACGCGCCGATAGTACAGCAGAAACAGGCCGAAAGCGCCCTGGCGTCTCACGGGGCAACTCTGGTCCGGATGGAGAAGCTTGTCCACGACGTCCAGAGACAGCTTGGTGTGCTGATGGGAGATCCGCAGATATGCGCATTGGGTAAAATCCAGATCATCCCCACCACGCCATTCGACAGAGGCCCGGTGGTCATAAACGTAGCCGATCAGCTTGCCGCGGCACTGAAACATAATCCGACACTCGCCCAGGGGCGGTTGGCTATTCAGGCTGCAGGCGTGCAGATCAAGGTGGCTGAGAACGATTTGCTGCCGCGCCTCGATCTGATCGCCTCGACGGGGCTCCAGGGTATGGCCGGTAGCCCGCATGTCGCCGGACGCGAACTGATCAGCGGTGATTACGCCAGCTACACCGTCGGTTTTGAATTTGAATATCCTATCGGTAATCGCCAGAGGAGTTCACTGTTGAGGGCGCGAAAACTCGATCGCAGCAAAGCGATCGCGAACTTCCAGCAGAGCGCCGACCAGATTGCGGCCTCGGTGAAGGAGCGAGTACGACAGACCGAGATGGCGTTGAAGGCGTTAGTGTTGCAGGGGCTCACCGTTGCCGCCTACAAAGCGGAACTTGCCGGACTTGACGTCCTGCAGGAAACCAGGAAGGGGGGGATGGAACCGGAGTTCCTGGAACTCAAACTCCGTTCGCGGGAGAGACTCGCCGAGGCCGAACGCGAGGAACTCCAGTCGCTGCTGGACTACAATACAGCCCGGATTGAACTCCGTCGCGTTACGGGAACGGTTCTGGACCTCCCGGGCCTGAAAGTTTCCTTGCCTTAGAATGCGGGCGCCCCGAGCCTGGCAGGTGCGGTCCTGCGGGTGCAGATCATTAGTTGGCATGGCGTAAGCGCCAGGCTATCAAGGGTATATACTCGTCGTTATATCGCGTTTCTGTTGTGCGCACTGCTCGTGAGATATCCGGGTAAGAACGCTCACAAAAAAAACTTAAAAAAGTCATACGGCGGTGACACACAGTTGTCACAGGGTGTGGCGATAATGATTGGAGACAGGATGAACGTTAGTAGAGTTCACCGACTGTTGCGGTTGATAACGTTGTTGCAGGGCGGCAGGCACTATTCGGCCGCCGATTTGGCCCGGGAACTCGAGGTCAGCAAGCGAACGGTTTATCGAGACCTGAATATGCTGGAATTGGCACACATCCCGTACTACTTCGATCCGGACACCGGCGGGTACAGGATCAGGGGGTATTTTTTCCTGCCCCCGATCAACCTGACCCTCACCGAGGCGCTGTCGATGCTGGCGATGACCGGACGGATCGAAGGCGCCAAGAACGTGCCTCTCCTGGGGCATGGCACCAGGGCGGCGGTGAAGCTTGAAGGGGCGCTGCCCAGCAGTATTCGCGAGCATGTCGGGTCGGTGCTGGACAAGATGAGAGTATCGCTGGGACCGCTGGCCGATCATGAAGGACTCGACGCGACGTTCGACACGCTCGGGCGGGCCGTTGTCGATAGACGCATTTGCGTGTTGAGCTACCATTCCCTCCACGAGCGGAAAACGATCCGCCTGACGGTCAAACCGCTGAAACTGCTGTTCATGGGCCGGGCGTGGTATCTGATCGCATACTCGCGGGGGCACGGGGAAACCAGGACCTTCAAACTGTCGAGGATTGAAGAGATCGCCATCAGCTCGCGGGTATTCACCAAGCCTCGGGACGTCGACCTGGACGGTTACTTCGGAAACGCATGGTCGATGATTCCCGAAGGGCGCGAGTATCGCGTACACCTGCGATTCGCCCCGAAAGTCGCCAGGAATGTATCGGAGGTCAGATGGCACCGGACCCAGGAAACCGAGTTGCGACCGGACGGTTGGCTGGACTACCAGGCTACGGTCGACGGGCTTGGTGAGATCACCTGGTGGATATTGGGATATGGCGATCAGGTTGAGGTTATCGCGCCGCCATCGCTTCGCAAGAGTGTTGTCGGTATCGCCAAATCGGTTCTCTCGAAGTATGGCGCCTTGGCGGAGGACCGGTCATGAGAGCTCTTCTGCAGAGAGTCTTCTGGGCTCGAGTCATAGTTGACGACGGTATGGCAGGGCAGTGCCATACAGGACTGCTCGTCTACGTGGGAGTATTCGCCGGTGACGAGGCTTCTGATGCCGAGAAACTGGCTGACAAGATTGCGGAACTCCGTATTTTCGAAGATGAATACGGGAAGATGAATCATAATGTCCGGGATGTTCGGGGGGACATCCTGGCCATTCCAAATTTCACACTGGCTGCCGACACGCGAAAAGGGCGAAGACCCTCGTTTGATCCCGCCGCTCGGCCCGCCGAGGCTCGCGAGTTGTTCGAGGCGTTTGTCGCGGCTCTGAAGGCCCGGGGTTGCCCGGTTGAAACCGGACGATTCGGCGCCCGCATGACTATCGAATCGGAGGCTGACGGTCCGGTTAACGTGATACTGGACACCCGCCCGATCGAAGGTTGAACGTGTTGCGGAGTATCGCAAGCTATACGTGGCGGCCCATTGGTGGATCCTGTCGCATTGAACCAGACTCACGCGCGACCCCGACCCCACATGGATTCACTTGATGGGCCGCCTCATTTGTCCCGGCGGCGATCAGTCCGCCATCCGGGCTTGACATCGGCTATTGGGTTTTGTATGATTCCCGCCTTGATCATGGTAGTGTGCCCGAGCGGTCAAAGGGATCAGACTGTAAATCTGACGGCGTAAGCCTACGCTGGTTCAAATCCAGCCGCTACCATTTTACCTGTTCATGTGACAGGGATTGTCGCTTCCGACCGGTATGGTGCGTTGCGGGAGCGCCCAGAAGTGTAAAGAAGTGCAAAAAATTACCGCGGGCGTAACTCAATTGATAGAGTGTCAGCCTTCCAAGCTGAATGTTGAGGGTTTGAATCCCTTCGCCCGCTTTTGAAAAAACCACCTGTAACTGCGGGTGGTTTTTTTACACCAACTATCAATAGAACAAGAAGGATTCAAACCCTCGCGGATAGTCGCTTTGCTCTCGCGTCAGCAGTTTCTTCCCAGTGGTTACCGGACAGTTGTAGTGATCGTATCCAATCGGTCGCTTCAGGCAATCAGACCCGGTTGGCGACGGTGCGGTATGAGACCATTTGGGGCAAGGCGGTCAGCGCAGCGATATGAAGTTTGCAGAATTCCTTATCGGACAAGGATATGTTGCGTTTTTTGGCTCAATGTTTTTATTCGTTAATGCCGATCATAGCCAAGGTCGCCAAACTGTTGACGCGACAACAAACAAATTGAGAATTTGCTTGTCTGCGAGAAGTCTTTACACTATTATGACTTGTGGACGAATGCCAAGATGGGTGGCATCGCACTTTACAAATACAGCAGTCAGCGATTGGCCATATGGCGTTTTGTATTACTGTTTTCATAAGGATTGCTAATGCATACGGTAACGAAGAAAGAAATGGTGGATCGGATTGCCGACCAGACCAAGAACAAAAGGGTCGTGGTCAAGCAGATCGTGCAATGCTTCCTGGACGAGGTAATCTCAGAACTCGGACAGGGCAACCGATTGGAATTCCGCGACTTCGGTGTCTTTGAGACGAAGATGCGGGCAGCCAGGACGGCTCAGAACCCCAAGACCCTCGAACGCGTGCAGGTTCCACCCAAACGCACGGTCAAGTTCAAGGTCGGTCGCCTGATGAAGATCGAATTGCAGAAGGGTATGGATGCCGCCGCTGCCGCCGCCGCTCCTCCATCCGAGCCGAGCTACTGATCCACCGGACCGCAGGTCCGCCGATCGTAATAGCCCGCTGGATTGCGCCTGGCGCCGAGGGGGAGGTTCCGCTGCAGTTTGGCGCGATGGCGCACAAACGATAGCTCTTAGTCCGCCGCGGTTCGGACCGCGGCGGTTGTGCGTTTATAGGCACCCTGTCCGGTGGTGGTGTCTATAGGGCTTTCGCCCTTACCGCAATGCCCGGACAGTGCCGATACGCGCAATATTTTTGATGGTCATTCCCGTAAGGACCCACCGTGGAGAGCCTTGGACAGTACATTCGCACTGAAGTGATCGAAAATATTCTGGGCGAGTTCTGTCGCGCAGCCAAGGTGTCTGTCGATGTTTTCGACTGCGACGGTCACGTTCTGGCCCGGGCTTCGAGTTCGCAAGAGGCCCCGGGCGGCGGGGCGGAAATAGAAGTACCTGTATCGATAGATGGCGATGTAGTCGGTCGGATAGTCGTCCAGCCGCTCGGACCCCAGATACTCGACGCCGGAGGCGCCAGGGGGTTTGCGGACCTGCTGGCCGGCGTCCTGTCCAGCCTCGCGGGCAAGCAGAGGGAACTTCGCACCCGCATCGGGCAGTTGGATACTTTGTATCGCCTTACCGCCGAGTTCACCGGGCGAAGGGATCTCCAGAGTGTCCTGAATCTCGTTACGCAGACTGTCGTCAAAACTATGGGCGCCAAGGCATCCACCATCCGCCTGCTCAGCGAAGACCGCAGAGAGCTGCTGGTGCAGTCCGCGGCGAATCTCTCACCGGAGTATCTCGACAAGGGTCCGATCCTCGTTAGCGAAAGTCAGATAGACTCGGTCGTGCTCGATCGTCTCGAAGCGGTGGCCGTCGAGGATTTGCGAATCGACTCGCGTACACTCTACCCCGCCGAAGCCAAGTGCGAGGGTCTGGTCAGCGCTTTTTGCGTACCGATGATCTACAAGGGTCGCCCCGAGGGTGTCCTGCGGGTTTACATGGGCAGCATGCATGAATTCGACTGGTTCGAGCGTTCGCTGGCATCTGCGATCGCATCCGAAGCCGCGGCGGCAATTGTCAACGCCCGACTTTACGGCGAAGCCATTCGCGGAGCGAGAATGCAGCGCGAACTTCGTCTTGCCGGCGTGGTGCAAAGGAGGATGATACCCTCCAAACCACCCGATATCCCCGAGTTGGACATTGGCATGGCGTACGAGCCGTGCTTTGAACTGGCCGGTGACTTCTTCGACTTCATTCCGCTGGGCGAGAACAATCTGGGAATCGTCATCTGCGACGTTGTGGGTAAGGGCGTCCGGGCGTCGCTGCTGATGTCGTCGATCCGTGCGTCGCTGCGAGCACACGCTTCGTATGTCTACGAGCTTTCCGACGTGATCGCCCACGTCAATCGCGATCTCTGCACCGACAGCGGTTCGAGCGATTTTGCGACCTTATTCTACGGAGTGATCGATACGAAGTCGGGCACGTTCACGTATGTTAACGCCGGTCACATGCCCGCGCTGCTCGTGCGTGACGGTGAATGCACCGAACTCGACACGTGCGGTGGTATCATCGGCCTGGATGAAGAGTCCCAGTGGGCCCATCGCTCGGTCCGGATCGAGCGCGGCGATACGCTGATGTGCTATTCCGACGGGCTCAGCGATGCGATGAACTTCCAGGACGAATCGTTCGGGCGGAAGCGCATCGTCACCGGGCTCCTCAATGCCGTCAGCGAGCATGAAGATGCGGAGACGATCACCGCCCATATCTTATGGGAGATGCGGCGATTTACAGGCCTCCAGAAACGCTTCGACGACCTGACGATAGTGACAGTAAAAC
The DNA here is from genome assembly GCA_016782885.1 of Phycisphaerae bacterium. Taxonomy (GTDB): domain Bacteria; phylum Planctomycetota; class Phycisphaerae; order SM23-33; family SM23-33; genus BS750m-G57. Next base: position 7,261 of record JADHXQ010000077.1, read on the forward strand.
GCCGGTGACGCCCTCGCTTGGCGGGTGCGGGGAATATTCCTTTGCATTTCATTCGGTGGAGACCATATCATCTAATCCCGACGGGGCCGGGGCACCGAGCGTTTACCCCGGCCAGAGTTGTGAACGGATACCTTGAAACGACGCACGGATGCTGAATCATGAGCGATCTTTTTTCAGACCGTCGCAAGGTGTTGCGGGCTGGCTATACCGTGCAGAGCCCCGCGGTTGTCATACCCGCTGCCGGTCCCGAATCAGTCGATATCCACCATCCCACCGCTATGGAGATTGAGTTATGACTTCTGGTCGTCTTATGCGTTTGTACGTTGGGGGCCTACTCCTGTTAATCACCGTTTTGGCGTTCCCTGGCGCGGTTACCGCCCAGGACGAAACCCCCAAGGTTGACGCGGCGGGAAAGAAACTCGCCGCGGCCGGCGGGTTTTTTCACCAGGGTTACTTCAAGATGTCCGCCGAGACCTACGCCGAGTTCATCGAGCGGTATCCCAAGCACGCCGAGATAACTTCGGCGAGGTACGGGTTGGCGATAAGTCGCTACCGCCTTGCCGGTGGTCTGCGAGTCAAGGATCCCCAGGCGGCTGCAAAGCAGTACCAGGCGGCCGCAAAGGAACTCGTGCTGGTGGCGGCCGACGCGAAGTTCGAGCAGGCCGACCAGGCGCTGGCGGTTCTCGGGCACTGCCAACTGTCACTGAAAGCATACGACAAGTCCCTGGCGTCGTTTGACGAGTTGATCAAGAAATTTCCCAAGAGCCCATATGCCGAATCGGTAGCGATGAATCGGGCACAGACGCTGTACATGCTCGGTAAGTTCGCGCCGTCGCGAGATGCATGCACCGAGTTCCTCAAGACCTACACCAACAGCACCAGCCGCACGACCGCGCAGTACTTCCTGGCGTTGAGTCTGAAGTCGCTGAAGGAATACGCCAAGGCGGCAGAGGCGATCGGTAAGCTTCTGGAAACTCCGAACTGCCCCTTCGAGGTAGACGCGCTGCTCCTGCTGGGTCAATGCCAGCAGAACATTGGGAAGTTTGACCTTGCCGAGGCCACCTACCGCAAGATGATCAAGTTCAGTCCGCCCAACCGCCAGATTGACGCGAGGTACTCGTTGGCGGTGGTGCTCTACGAGGCCGGTAAGTACACCGAAGCGGTCAAGGAATGCAAGTCCGTGCTGGGCGTCAAGAACAGTCGCTACGAGGCGGCGGCGAGATTCCAGTTGGGTCTGTCGCAGTGGGCAGCTAAGGATGTTTCCGGCGCCCGGGCGACGTTCGAGCAGGTCGTCAGCGAAGATGCCTCCCGCAAGACCCAGGCCGGTTACTGGTTGGCGCGGTGCGACATGGGCGACAAGAAGTACGACACCGCCCGCAAGACGCTGGTCGAACTGCAGGCGTCGAAGGATATTCCCAACGCCGAGCAGGTGGCGTACGACATAGCCGTCTGCTCGATGTCGCTGGAGAAGTTCACCCAGGCCGCCGCCGACTTCGAGGCGTACCGCAAGGCATTTTCCAAGGGGCCGAAGTTCGTCGATACGCTCTACCGACAGGCGTTCTGTCTCCACAAGCTAAAGCAGTACGACGCCTGCCACAAACTATGCACCAAGGTTATCGCCGCCGGCGATTCACCGGTCAGGCAGGCATCGGCCGAACTCGCCGCCGAGAGCCTCTTCCTGGACGGTAAGTATCCCGCCGCCGAGAAGGAACTGGGCGAACTGGCCAAATCCGCAAAAGACGAAGTCAGCAAACTGCGATTCACCGTCCGCATGGGTCAGTGCGCGTTTTTCGCCGGCGCCTACAAGCGAGCGGCCGAACTGCTGTCCGGGCCCGCCGCTGACAAGCGGGTGGCAGACGATGAGGCTCTGAGAGAGGCGATCCTGATTCTCGGTGACGCGAGGATTCAGACCGAGCAGTTCGCCGGCGCGGCTGAAGCGTTTGCCAAGTACCTGTCGGTCAGCAAGAAGAATCTCGACGAGGCCAGGTACAAGCTGGCTATTTCGAATCTTCGCTCCGGTAAGAAACCCCAGGCCGCCAAGGCGTTCGGGGCGGTTATCGGCGGTGATGTGTCTTCGCCATGGGTTCTTCGCTCGCTGTTCGAGTACGGGCAGATGATGTACCACGACGGTAAGAGCGACATCGCCGGACCGGCACTGAAGAAGGTTTTGGGGGCCAAGGCGCCCGAGGAGCTTACTGCCGGGGCGACGTACCTTTTGGCATGGATTGACTTTGACGCCAAGAATTATTCCGATGCGGCTAAACAATTCGGACAGATGGTCGCCAGGTATCCCAAGCATCGCCTGACAAAGGATGCCGCCTTCCAGCAGGCCCTGTGCATGCAGTCCGACAAGAAACTACAGGAGGCGTTGGATCTGTTCGAGGCATATTCAAAGGCTTATCCGGGCGACAAGCGCTGGGCCGAGGCGAATCGGATGGCCGCCCAGTGCCTGACCGGTCTGGACAAACATGCCGAAGCGGCGAAGTTACTGACCGCTCTTGCCGGCGAGCCCGCGAACGCCAGCGACGAAGTCCTTTACGAACTTGCCTGGTCGCAACGGGAAGGCGGGGCTCTTGACGGCGCCATCGCGAGCTATCGCAGACTTATAAAGGAATACCCCAAGACCGCCAAGCTGGTGGCGGCAAGGGCGGAGCTGGCCGATCTGCTCTACGACAAGAAGAAGCAGTACAAGGAAGCGGCTCAATTGCTGGTGGCCGTCCTGGCCGATAAATCCGCCGACGCGAAAACGCTGTCGGTTTCGCACTATCGCCTGGGCTGGTGCTATCAGAAGACAGGTGATTCGGTCAACGAGGCCAAGACTTTCGCAGACTTTGCGGTGAAGTATCCCAAGGACCCCGCCACCCCTTCGGCGTTGTACCAGGCCGGTAGCGCGCAGACGAAACTCAGCAAGTGGGACCTTGCGGCCGAGCAGTTTTCCAAGCTGCTGACGTCTTTTGCCACGCATGAGCTGGCGGCCCAGAGTTACATTCAACTCGGACAGGTGCAGTCCGAGGCCGCGAAGTTCGACGAGTCGCAAAAGAGTTACCAGGGGTTCCTGACGAAATTCCCCAAGCACAAGCTGGCGTACCTGGCCAAGTTCGGAATTGGATGGTCGTATGAATCGCGGAAGAAGTACGACGAAGCCCGCAAGTGGTATGCCGCGGTGGAAGATTTGCATAACGGACCAACCGCCGCCCGGGCGAAATTCCAGATCGGTGAAACTTACTTCGCCGAGGGCAAGTACGAACGCGCCGCTCGCGAGTTGATCGCTGTTGACGCGGTCTACGCGTATCCCGAGTGGTCGGCCAGAGCGCTGCTGGAGGCCGGTAGGGCATTTGTGGAGGCAAAGCAGAACGATATGGCCAGGAAGCAATATGAGGCCTGCATCAAGAAGTACCCCAAGAGCAAGTCGGCCGAAGTGGCCGCCGAACGCCTCAAGACGCTCGGGCAGGAATGATGCGGGACTATCTGTTTTAGGCGAAATGCCGTAACCGAGACGGCGTTTGGCAGATAGGACTACACTACACAGACGAGATAAACCGTAACAACCAGGAGATCGATAGTGAATACGTTGAGAATATTCTTCAACAAGGTCCCGATATGGTTGATCGTATCGGCGATTGTGATAGTGGTCGGGTCGATGTCCCTGGCGCAAGACGCGGGCAAGCCCGTCCCCGCCCCGGGCGCCCCGGTCGCCGGCGCGCCCGGAGACGGTAAGACCGAAAAGATATCCACCCCGGAGATGTCGTTCCTCGCGCTTCTCGAGGCCGGCGGTCTGCAGTTCATGATCCCAATTGGTCTGTGCAGTCTTCTGGGACTCACGATCATCATCGAGCGCAGCATCTCGTTGCGGCGCCGTGCGATCATGCCGCGCAATTTCATGCCCGGGCTCAAGGCCGTATTCCGCCACGATGGCGGGGACCGTTCCGCGGGCCTGGACTACTGTCACGCAAACGGTTCGCCCATAGCGCGCGTAGTGGCGGCGGCAATACGCAAACTGCACAAGCCCCAGGAGACCGTTGAGAGGGCGATAGAGGACGCCGGCGGTATCGAGGTATTGAGGTTGCGGCGATACCTGCGGTTGCTGTATGGCGTATCGGCCGTGGCGCCGATGATCGGTCTTCTGGGAACGGTATGGGGTATGATCAAGGCGTTCCAGGTCGCCGCGGTAGCCGGGCTTGGAAAGGCGGGACTGCTGGCAGAGGGTATCTACATCGCCCTGGTTACGACACTGGCGGGGTTGGTGGTGGCGATCCCGGTGTTGATGTTCTACTACTACTTCCAGGGCAAGATCGATGACGTGGTCCACGAGATGAACGATGTGACCATGGACTTCCTCGATCACTACGTTACCGAGGAAAGCCATCATGTTCCTCTACCTTCGTCTCCGCCCGTTCCACCGCAGATGGTGGCGCCGGAGGCCGCCGTGACGGCGGTTGCCAATACCGGAAGCGACGATTGGTCCCAGGACTGAGGCGAGCATTATGCGAATAGCGAATAACGAAGATATTGAAGCTCCCCCGAACCTCATGCCGCTCATCGACATGGTGTTTCTGCTGCTGATCTTTTTCCTGGTGGCCAGTTCGTTGAGCCAGGAAGAACGCGAGCAGAACCTGCAGTTGCCTCACACGTCCAAGGCGGCCCAACCGATGTCTGCGGCGCCGCAGCAGTTCATAATCAACATTTTGCACGATGGGGCGATGAAAGTATCCGGAAGATCGATCAAACCCGAAGAACTTGAGAAGATGCTTGTTAACATTGCCCGAAACGAGCCTGAGCGCAAGGTTCTGATTCGCGCCGACGAACGCTGCATGTTCAAGTACTTCGCCGGGGTGCTGGACCTGTCGACAGATTGTGGTATCAATCCGGTGAAGATCGGATATCTGGCTTTCAAACCCAAGGCAACCGTAGTTCCCGGTTAATTTACCAAGACAATGGACCCCGAGACGCCCAGAAAACCCGGCGGCAAGAAGTACTGGTGGGCCGGAGGTATAGTCTGCCTGCTCGTGGTCGCCGCCCTGCTGGGCGGTTGGATCTACGTCGCGGGATACCAGGTCTGGACCGATGGGCGGGATATCAAATCGCCGGTCTCCACCGCCAACGTGCGACAGGTCCTCTGGTCAAAGCCCGAGTCGATGACCGCCGACTTCAACACCCCGGGCGACGAATACGAGATATGCCTCTCGTCCGACAGCAACGAACTGTACTTCGTGCGAGGGCGCCCCGGGCAAGGGGCCGATATCTTCACCAGCCGCCGCACCCACAATAAGTGGTCCAGGCCGATCAGGCTCGACGCGGTCAACTCAAAGCATGACGAACTCGGACCAAGGCTCAGCGCCGACGGAAGGCTGCTGCTGTTCTACTCCAACCGTCCGGGCGGAATTGGCGGATACGACGTGTGGGTCGCCCTGCGAACCGACGGGATATGGGGCAAACCTGTCAACCTCGGTCCCAACGTCAATTCCACGCACAACGAATACGGCCCGTCGATTACCGCCGACAACCGGACACTGTATTTCGCCTCGAACCGCAAATCCGCAGAACGCATGGGCAAGAGGATTCAGTGGACCGCCACCATCCGCCAGGGACAACTCGGCGACTACGACCTGTTCTCCACGGAGGTGGACTTCTCCGAAGCTTCGCCGACGACAGCGACAAGCCAACCGGCGACCGCACCGGCTGCGAAATTGAAGATACGCGCCCGGCAGGCCCTCGAACTGCAGGGTGTCAACACCGAACACAACGAGGGCACGCCCTGCGTCTCGCCGTGGGGAGATTTTCTGTACTTCGCTTCCAACCGTCCCGGCGGGCATGGCGCCTTCGATCTGTACCGCGCCAGGATAGAAGGCGGTCGGTGCGTGCGCCTCGAAAACCTCGGCGCCGAGGTAAACACCGCGGGCAACGAGACCGACCCGCAGTTGACCAAGGGCGGGTTCATGCTCTACTTCAGCTCTGACCGCGATGGTGGAGAAGAAGGTACTTACGACCTCTACACGAGCGAGTCGCACGAGGTCTACGCACAACGGGTCGGGCGCGGCCTGCCAACGCTTGGATGGAGCATCTGGGTGCTGTTGGCGTCGCTTGCACTGCTCATACCGCTCATGCTGTTCCTCCGCGCCGGCGGATACAAACACCTCAGCATGCTGCAGAAGTGTTTTGTTGTGGCGCTGCTGCTGCACCTGTTTCTGACGCTGATGTTGTCGCTGGCCCAGATGTCCCAGGAGATATACCAGTATGTTGTCAACGAGCCCGACGAGGTCGAACTGGATCTAGTGGCCGACAAGCAACTCGAGGTAAGAACGCAGATCCGTCACCAGCTTGCCGACCTCGCTCCCGCGGCGCCAAGCCAGACCCGGATCGCCCGGATAAACACGGAGTTCCAGCCCGTCCAGGAGGTCAAGCGCCTCGACATGGACGTGCCCGAGGCGCGGAGGAGGCCTGTCGAATACATCTCCGAGCCGGACAAGCCGAAAGATGAAACAAAGATTAAACCCCAGCAGGTTGCGATGCCCACGCCCACGGTGCATATGTCCGAGCTGGCGATAAAACTGGCGCCGCCGGAAGTCAAGATCCGCAGCGAAGAAACCGAACCTCAGACTGCCGCAACTCCCCCCAGCGCCAAACAGGCCAGGCAGCCCAGTGAAATCGTCAAGACCACTCGCCCCGATGCAACACGCCTTCCGACAGAGACGACAAAAACCCTGCCAGATACCTTGGCCCATGCGGCTGATGTATCACGCCCGGTCGGTGATGCCCAGAGACCCGACTACGCTCCCACACCGAAACTGACGGAAATGAGTATTGCACTGGCGGCCCCAAAACTCAGCCGCAATCCCATCAAGGAAGCGCCCTCCGCGGGAGCGACTACCGTCAATGTCACCGAACCCACTGGCGCCAAGCGTAAACAGGCCGCCGCTTCAGCTGCCAAAGCCGGATCGGCCCGCATCAAAGCACCGATCGTCCAGGCGGACAGCGATTCACTGATGGCGGAGTCCGGACCCCAGCGCCCCGACAGACCCCTGGGAGATGCTGTCGCACGTGCCGATGTCCCCACGCCAAAAGTGGTTGATGTCGCCATGGACCTCAGCGGACCGAAGATCAAACCATCCAAGGTCAAAGCCGCCCGCGAACCGACGAACACCGCTTCGGCCGACAAGCCCGCGGGCAGTTCCCGGGCGGCGGCGTCCAAACCGACATCAACCGCCGGATCCGCCAGGCTTGCCGTACCATCGGTCGAACCAACAGGGAAGTCGCTGGCGATGACAGGCTCGACGGCCCAAATCGCCATACCGTTGGGCAAAGTCTCACCGCAGGTCGCACTTCCGGCTCCGATGATTGCCGACGTCGTGGTCAACCCTTCCTCACCAAAGATCACGGCCGCTACAAAACAAACCGAAGCCAGTCCCTCCTCTTCGGCAGTTGTCACGCTCAAGTCGGTGCGCACCGGTCCGGTCCGGTCGTCCATTTCCACCTCCAAGGCCGGATCGTCCCGCATCGAAACACCTACCGTCCGGGCCGATAGCGATTCGTTGATGGCGGAGTCCGGACCCCAGCGAACCGACAGACCCATCGGCGACGCTGTCGCAAGTGCCGATGTCCCCACGCCAGAAGTGGTTGATATCGCCATGAACTTCGGCGGGCCGAAGATCAAACCATCCAAGGTCAAAGCCGCCCGGGAACCGACGGATACCGCCTCTGCCGACAAGCCGGCGGGCAGTTTCCGGGCCACCGCGTCCAAACCGACATCAACCGCCGGTTCCGCCAGGCTCGCCGTGCCCTCAGTCGAGCCAACAGGGACGTCGCTGGCGATGACGGGTTCGACTGCTGAAATCGCCAGACCGCTGGGCAAAGTCTCACCGCAGGCGGCCTTACCGACTCCGACGATTGTGGCCGTTGTGATCAATCCCTCGTCACCGAAGATCAAGGCCGCCACAAAACAGACCGAAGCCAGTCCCGCCTCTTCGGCAGTTGCGCCGCTCAAGTCGGTGCGCACCGGACCGGTCCGGTCAATCGTTCCTTCGTCCAAGGCCGGTCTCGCCCGCCTCTCGGCGCCCACCGCCCGCTTGTCTGAACACTCGCTCGCTTCGGCGATTACCGTGACGCGCCAGGTCGCCAAGGCCGGCGAGGTCAGCGTCTCGGTACACGTCCCGCTTCCGGGCGACGCCCCCAAAGTGGACCTGCCGACACAACCGGCGAGCGTGGCGGCCGTTGGCGCCGAGTCCGTCCCCGGACAGGTAGCCAAAGAAGTCACGACTGCCGGGGTCGGTAAAATTGCCGCCGCACCCAAACCCCAAGGCGATTCACCCCAAGCCATTCGGGCAGAGACCCAGGCCCACAAGCCTTCAACCGTTTCGGTGGTGAAGAACGCCGTCGACGACAGACCGGACCGGACCGCTTATACCCCCCAGGCCGAGCTGGCGAGACCGCTTGTGGCGATAGGGCCTCTGGGCGGTAAGCTTGGTCCGCCAATGAGCGCCAAACCGGAAGTCATGTTTCATCGGAAGTTCGAGCAGAGGCAGCGGCTCCTGAAGGATATGGGCGGAACGAAGGCTTCTGAAGCGGCAGTGGCAAGGGCGCTGCTCTATCTGTCGCGCACCCAGGAGGAGGACGGCGCCTGGGGGCAGGTAACGGGAAAATCCAGAAGACACAAGCGACAGGACACCGACGTGGCGTTGACGGGGCTGTCGGCGCTTTGTTTCCTGGCCGGCGATCACACTCCGTCCAAAAACGGACCTTACCGGGAGACTGTTACAAAGGCGATCGATTTCCTTATCGAACAGCAGCGGAAAGACGGGAGCATGTGGACCCGCGGCGGAAGGATGTACGGTCACGCTATTGCGACACTGGCCCTGTCGGAGGCCGCGATAATGACCAACGACCCGAAGTACCGCAAGGCCGCGATCAGGGGCGCACAGTTCCTCGTCAAAGCCCAGACCAGGTCTCACGGCGGTTGGCGATACGAACCTCGCAAGGACGGTGACACTTCGGTTTTGGGTTGGTGCGTTATGGCGTTGTACAGCGCTCAGCGGATGGGGATGGAACTCCCGCCCGAGACCTTCAAGGGCGCCTCCAGGTGGCTCGACAAGGTCAGTTGTGGACGTACGAAAATCCTGTTCGGATACACCAGCGCCACCCCCAAACCCGCGATGGCGGCGGAGGGGGCATTTTCGAGAGTGCTGTTGGGGCAGAAGCCGTCGCCCGCCCAGCAGAAGGAACTTGCGGCCTACCTGGACGCGAACAAGAAGGCAACTGCCAGTAATTTCTACCTGGCTTACTACTCATCCCTGGCGATGATGCAGATCGGCGGCGATGCATGGCAGAAGTGGAACCCCCAGATGCGCGAACGACTGGTTGCTCTTCAGACGCGAGGCGGCAGCAATGACGGGGCATGGACCACCCAGACAACGTACAGGCGCAACGCGGGCATTGTTTACACCACCACGATGGCCACGCTTACGCTCGAGGTGTATTACCGCTATCTGCCGATGCTCGGTGGGGCGGATGACAAATCATCTGATCCGGGCGGGAAACCCCTCGCTCCCAAGAGCTCCAAACCGCGGTTGAAGAAACGCCGATGAGCGAGACCATGACAGATCCCCAGCCGATGTGCCTTCCGGGGCTGCACGAGGCGGTGGCACAGAAGATCACGCGGCATGTCCCGCCGGACAGCCGGATACTGGACATCGCCGCCGGTAGCGGCGCCTTCACCCGCCGCCTGATGGATATGGGCATGTCCGTGGTCGCCAATGACGCCGACGGCAGTTGGTGGCAGGTTCCACAAATCGATCTGATGCACGTAGATCTCAACACAGCTTTTGCCGGGGAGTTTTCCGGCGCCGGGATAGATGCGATCGCGGCGATAGAGGTCATCGAGCACCTGGACAACCCCCGCCAGTTCCTCCGCCAGTGCCGCCGACTCGTCCCCCCCGGCGGGTTCATGTTCGTCACCACGCCGAATGTCACATCCGCGGTGTCCAGGGCGATGTTTCTCCGGTCCGGTAGAACGGTCTTTTTTGACGCCGACGGTCCTCACGCGGGCGATCACATAACGTTTCTACCGTGGTGGCTTCTGCGCGGTCATGCCCGGGCGGCCGGTTGGGAAGTCATCGAGACGGCGTTCGCGGGGCAATACGCCAGTCTCGGATTCAAAGCGCGCCTATCGCGATTGCTGGCGGTGATGCTGGGCAGGTACTATCAACCGGACGAAAAAAAGTTCGGTTGCACCGTGATGACACTTCGCAGGGTTTAAATCACACTGCGCGTCCGGGTATGTCGGGGGCGGCGGTATGGGGATGCGCGGTTTTGGGGGTTTGATGCTTGTGATGATGGGCCCGACCCACCACCAGGTCCGTGATGCCCGCCGGGAACAGCAGGAACATGCCCAGGAACCAGCACAGGTGTTTAATTGTGTTTATGAAGGATGGAAAGTTCTCGATGAACCGGCCGGAGATGCATAGCATGAAGACGACGAACCCGACCACCAGCGTCCAGAATGCCAGGCCGGCCTGGCTGCGCGCCTTTCGGGTCTCTGCGGTCGGTTTGTTGATTATGCATACGACCGCTGCAATGCTCGTGCAGACCATCAGGATCAGAAGTCCCATAGATGCTCCGCCGGAGTTGGGCAGCTTCATCAACTTGATTGGCGCCATCAGGGGTATGTGTCCGGCTTCGGCGGACAGGATCGGAGCCGCCAGGAAGATGAACCAGGCGCCGGCGCCGACCACTCCGAACCAGTATGCCGCCGTGCTGTCCGGACGATAGCTTCGACTTCTTACCCCCACAAGCATCCCCACCGGCGCCACGAACAAGCCCAGGAAGATCGCCAGCATTGGAAACACGGCCTCGGCCGGTACGAATGACTGAAACTTACCCGGAATGCTAACGATTTGCGAGTCGGTCAGGGCGATGAGTATTGGCATCAAAACGAGGAAGATAATTGCAATTCCTCTCACAGGGTGTTTTGTAAACCCCTGCAGTATCAACAGGCCCATTCCCGCCACGCCCGGCGCCAGGTATAACGCTTTGAGTGATATTGGAGCGTCTTCGACGCCCATGATTCTTATGTTGATGAAGTCGCCGGTATGATTTTTATGAACGACCGGTATTACAAATCCGATCAGGAGAATAATGCCCAGGAATATCATGTTGGCCCGCTGTCTGCCTGCCTGGACGGAACGGGAGTGCGGACCGGCGTTGCGGTGATGGCGGTAGGCATGCCGGTGCGATACCTGAGGAAGTATTCCGCCGCCCGGTCGGACGCCGAGCGGTTGAGGCGGTGCTCCGTCGGCAAGGGGGATGTGCAGCATGTGTCCGCATCCGGGGCATCTCGCCGTCTTGCCCCCTTTTTCGCTGGCGACCCTGAAGTTCTTACCGCAGTTGTAGCATGAGAAAGAGATCATTGCCTGCTTGCCTCTGAGTCTCTGTGTTGAAAGCCGTGCCGAGGCTAATACGAAAGAACCCGGCAGGTCTTTCAGGCGGAGTCGAACTGTGCTTCGAGTTCCTTCAGGCTGCGGCGGTTGGCGAGTTTGGATACCGTACCCATGCGATCCACGAGAAGACGCCCGTCGAGGTGGTCAATCTCGTGCTGGATTATCCTGGAATGCAGGTCGCCGCACTCCTCCTGGAAAATATCGCCTTCCAGATCGGTCGCCTCAACAGTCAGCGTCGCATTGCGTTTGACCTTGGTGAATATCTGGGGAAAACTCAGGCATCCTTCCTCTTCTTCGACCGTACCGGATGCCTCTATGATCCTGGGATTGATATAGACCCTCAGGTCTTCGGGGTCGAAGGACGGAGATGCCGCGAACAGGCGAACCGTCACGCCCGCCTGTGGTGCGGCCAGACCCACCCCGCGATTGTCCAGCATCAACTGGCACATTCTTTCGACCAACTGAATCAGGGGCTCGTCAATGGTCTCCACCGGTGTGCAGATCTCCCTGAGACGAGGGTCTGGGTACTTAATTACCTGAAGCGAAGCCAGGTCGGCGGCTCGGATTTTGTCCGAAGAATCCATTATTTCATCATATTCCCCCCGCTACCGATTAATCAAGGCTTTTACCAACGTTGTCGATAGAGTATAATCACAGTGGTCGCAAATGGTTCCCAAGTGGCTGGGGCATCTGCGGCAGCAAGGGCTTCAAATGGACGTTCAGCAGGAAGCTATAACACAATGCCAGGAACTCCTGGGCTATCAGTTCTCGGATCCCGAGATTCTCGCCCGGGCGCTTACGCATTCTTCGGTGGCTCACAACCGCCAGGACAGCAACGAGCGCCTGGAGTTCCTCGGTGACGCGGTGCTCGACCTGGTAGTCTGTCGCGAACTCTATGACCATCTTGACGAACTGACCGAAGGGGAAATGACCAAGGTCAAGTCGGCTGTCGTTTCTCGCAATACCTGCGCGGTCGTAGCACAGGAGATCGGTATCTGCGATCAGCTTTTCCTGGGCAAGGGCATGTCCAGGCGGGGAGAGTTGCCGATGTCGGTGACTGCGGCCGTCTTTGAATCGATCGTTGGCGCGATCTATCTCGACGGTGGTCTGGAACCGGCGGCGGATTTCATTTTGTGTCACATCCGCCCTCATATCTCCGAGGCGCTGGCCAACGAACACCAGCAGAACTACAAGTCCATGCTTCAGCAGTACGTTCAGCGGCGCATGGGGCTTACACCGGAGTATCAAGTGTTGGACGAGAAAGGCCCGGATCACAGCAAATGTTTCGAGGTGGGTGTGGTAATTGAGGGCAGGCACTTTCCAAGTGCGTGGGGAATGACCAAGAAGCAGGCCGAACAGTGCGCCGCACAACTCGCTCTGACCGAACTGGGGCTGTTGGATGGCGATGCTCTTTCGGAACTCGAGGACGAATGAGCCTGAGACCGGGGTTTTCGGGCCTCGGATGTGCCCCAGGATGCCCATTGGGCTGAAATCCGAAATTTCTCATGAATTTCAGCATAAAATCCATTTTTTCTGGCCAAAGCGCTTGCTGTTTGTCGATAGTGCATTTACACTCTCGGATGGACCCGGGAAACCTTTTGCCCTCAGGGTAGAAATGCTTCGATCGCGAACAGTACGGACGCTGACAATCCTCTTCACCGCCATGACGATTGGTGCGCTGTCGCTCATGTGGATGGAAACCGCCCCAATCGACGAAGTGCCCATGCCCCTGACGGGGCTTTCGAGTTCACTGGTCATGGACGAGGCGATTGTTTATAGCACGCACGCCGGGGTACCGGTACAATATTCCAAGTGGCGCAATGTGGTCCTGCGCAACGCTCCAACTGCTGACCATGACATCGCGCAGGCCTGTCACTTCATCGTCTCCGACGCGAACCAGGCAATCACAACGACCGAACTATGGAAGAGGCAGATCGACGGGTACCACACGTTTGCACCGGGACACGACTGGAACGCCGATAGTATCGGGGTGTGTTTCGTGGGTGGCTTGAACGATGAGACTCTCGCCGGTCGCCAATTTAACAAGCTGATGGCGCTGGTGCAGAGGCTTCAGTATCGTTTCAAAATACGCCCCGAACGCATATACCTCCACAGCGAACTCGACGACCGAACCAGACCGCCCAGCGGCCCGTTTGTCCAGGCTTTCTCGCGAGGACTGCGGCAAGTGCTCCCCGAGTAGTGAATCGCTTTCAACTATCAGCTCTCAGCTATCAGCTCTCAGCTATCAGCTAGAGACAACGACAACTTCCCAGGCACACGCGCCGACGTTGCTGTTAGCCGTTGCTTGCCGTTATCCGTAAACTGACAGCCGATAGCTGATAGCTGATAGCTTTTCAACTGTCATATCCCTGCGCAGAGAAAACCCAACCGGAAACCCGTCTGCAATTTTCAGAACTACCATTTCTATCGTGCTTTGTGTTGGGCGAGGGTAACTGACGGCAACAAGGGTGTTTATGGCGTCCATGCCCGTGATCTGCGATTGCAAACGAGCAGCCAGAACGCCCTCAAATAGTAAATTAGGTAGTATGTCGCATAATTCAGGCTCATGTTTTCTCGCTTCCCTGCCGAATATATATGTGAGTGTTTATCGACGGTATGACAATCAAATCACCACATTGCTGTAAGGAGCGTTGAGTATGAAAGTTTTTGTTCTCGATCCGGACTGGCGGTTCGCTCAGCAGGCCAGGGACTATCTCGAAGCCCGCGCACATCTCGTAGTGCATCACAGCAGCGCCGACAAGGCCCAGGCCAAGGTCGAGCACTGGCAACCGGATCTGGTTATAGTTGCAGCCGAACTTTGTGCCGACGGACTGCTTTCGGGGCTCCATGGCGGTAGTCACCGTCCCGCCGTGCTCCTGACGGGGTGGATGGAGCGTTACGACCGGGTCTGGCGGATGTGGCAGGAGGGCGGGGACGAACTCTTGATGAAACCGGTGTTCAGCACCGACGATTTGCACCAGGGAATTGTAGTAGCCCTGGAGAACGCCAGCACAGGGACGCGCATGCGTCCGGTAGCGGCGTCCGCGTAAACATACAAATTAACAATATGTTGCTTGTTGGGGCCATTCTCAGGCCCGCGCGAAGCTCAGGCGCGGGCCTGAGGTATTTTTATCGAGCCCGCGCGGGGCAATTCAACGTATCTCTCGCCCGCGGCGATATCCTGCTGATGGATTGTTCGTGATGAATGGTTGCGGTTTGCGGATGTGCGTGCGGAATTGCGATTGGATGCATTTGTGGTAATGCCCAATCATATCCACGGTGTTGTGTTCATAAATGCCCCTTCAGGCGACCCGAATGGTCCGAAGGGCGACCCGCCGGTCGCCCCTACATTGATTAATGTGCCCCGGGCGCGGTCGTTGGGATCGTTCATTGCGGGATACAAATCAATGGTGGCCAAACGCATCAACCGCACGAAACCCGTAGGGGCGACCGGCGGGTCGCCCGTTGTTCGTACGGGACAGACGATTTGGCAACGTAATTACCATGACCGCATTGTCAGGAACGATGGTGAATTGACGAAAATCCGGCAATACATAACGGATAATCCTCGGCATTGGGAAACAGATGACCACCACATGCCGCGGGACAAGAGAAAAATACAACAAGACGCTCCAGCGGACCGGCCGCGACGGACCCCTGAGCATTGACGTTATGCGGAGGATAGACATCTGTATGTTACGGGAGCAGACAATGGGACCAGTTTCAGGGATAGTCTTTCTTGTGGAGATCGTTTCGATACCGGTCTACAATTTCTGACGACGTCGCCACAATGAACGGTTAATACGTGCGTGGGTTCGGGGCGTTGTATTTATTTCGGCGGTTTGGTCCAGTCGAGGGTTTTCCAGATCGTGACTGTATTGCGACTGTTCCCCGAGGCAAGGAGTTTGCCGTCGGGTGAGAAGGCTAGCGAAAGCACGTCGCCGGCACCATCGAGCGACAGCAGTTCTTTGCCTGATATTGTATCCCATATCCTGATGGTTCGTTCCCCGTCGCCCCAACTTTCCGAACCGGACACCAGTCTCTTACCGTCTGGCGAGAATGCGACGGACTGTAGGTCGCCTCCATGTCCCTTGAGGCCGAACAGTTTCGTTCCGGTGACGGCGTCCCAGAGCCAGAGGCCCCGCCAGCTTGCCCAGACCAGATGTTGTCCGTCTGGTGACAGGGCGATCAAGTCCGGACCGCGACGCACATCGAGAAAGGTCTCTTCGAATGTCTGTAGTTCCTGTCCAGTAACGGTGTCCCAGATTTTGACCGCGGTTTTGCGATGGCGATACGAACCTAGCGAGGCCAACCGTTTCCCGTCTGCCGAAAAAGTCACGTACATCGCCACATATGCATCACTCTTGAGTGTGATCTGTTCCTTGCCCGTTACGGCGTTTCGGATCTTGATTGTCCCGTCCCGGCTGCCCACGGCCAATTGCTTTCCGTCGAGCGAAAACGCGATCGATCGCACCCAGTCTGAATACCCATCGAGTGTGGTGAGTTCCTTGCCGGTGAAACTGTTCCATAGCTTGACGGATTCTCCGTAGGCGACCGATACCAGGCGTTTTCCATCGGGTGCGAAAGCGACGTGCTCGATTCTGTTGGAATGTCCAGTAAACCTCAGTAATTCTTTACCCGCGGTTGTATCCCAAATCGTAATCATCTTGTTAGTATCGCCTGCGGCCAGGCGCTTGTTGTCGGGCGAGATCGACACCGAGTTCACCCAGGACGTCCACGGACCATCATCTTCCGAATGTGGGTTAACCGTTATTCGCAGTTGCTCCCGGTGTATGGCGGTGTCCCATATTTGGACCGCGGGGCCTCCGGCGTCGTTATCGCTTCCGGAGATCAGTCTCTTGCCGTCTGGCGAGAATGCGAGCGAATACACTGAGTCCCGGTCATTCTTGAATTTGCGTAATACCGTCCCTGTGTATGCGTCCATGAGTATGAGGAATCCTGAGCCGGCGGCGGTCAGGGTTTCGCCATCCGGCGAGAAGGCTAGCGAACGGACGTAGTCGGAAGCCCCGTGTCGGCTGAACAGTTCTTTTCCTGTAGCGGTGTCCGAGAGTCTAACGCCCGTCCAACCTCCCACAGCCAAATGCTTGCCATCGGGCGAGAATGCGATGGAAAATACCCCGTGTACACCCGCATCAACTACGCGCAGTTCCTTTCCTGTGGTGGCATGACAGAACGTTATGGTGTCCTTCCAGCTTCCCGAGGCCAATTGCTTGCCATCGGGCGAGAAAGCTACGCATTGGGCGTTGGCGGCACGTCCTTGAAGCACTAGCAGTTTTGTGCCGGTGACAGTATCCAAGATTTTGATCGCCTTGTCCTTATATATGGCCGCCAACTGCTTACCGTCAGGCGAGAAGGTTACTGATATCACGGGTTTTGAATCCCCATCGATCGCCAGCAACATCTTTCCTGTGACAGGATCCCACAGTTTAACGCCTTGGGCTCCGGCAGAGGCCAGACGCTTACCGTCTGGCGAGAACGCGATCGGATCGATTGTGTTCGTATCGCCATGGAGCTTCATTAATGCCTTGCGAGTCAACGCGTCCCAGATCGTTATACAGTTCTCGTTTGCCGAGGCAAGGCGTTTACCGTCGGGCGAGCAGGAGACAAAACACGGCCCGTTCGAGTATTTACAGAGCGTGAACAATTCGACCGAGGCCCGGTTCATGAGGAGCCCGCATTCCCATCCACGGAAATCCGGGTTTAGTGCTTTCAGCATCGACAGAGCGTCATCCCACTTCTCCTTCTCTAACAAGTGGGTCGTTTCAGAGATTTCGTAGCGGTAGATATCGCGTTTGGCTTTCTCCGTTTCGGTGCGGGCAAGATAGCCCTGTCTCCACGCGCGTTTCCTGGCTGTTATGGCGTGATTGCGTTCAATGTTTGCGTGAATGTAAGCCAACCCAAGCGCAACGAGCAGGGCGGTCAAGACGGTTGTGAAAATGAGAACCGGTAGTCGCAGGGTCCACTTCCCATTTTCCGTGTTATTGATGTTCGTCATCTGCGCGTTGTCCTGTCGAAATCGACGGTGTGTGTAGGTTCTACTCTTGTAACGATTCAGTCAGCGGATTGTGCAGTACCTATGCTGACAAAGACTATAACATCACCACTCACCAGTTGACACGCCAGGTCGCGGTGCTGGATACTGAGCCAGTCGGGCGGTCCGATTGAATGCATAACAAGCGTGTGTCCGCGGCGGACCTGTGGCGCCGATGACACGAGACGTTATGCGGAGAAGATAGGGGTTGACATACATCCATACCTGTCATATGATTATCCATATGAAGACAACGCTTAACATTAGCGAAGTGACAATGGGCCAACTGAAGCGCGAGGCGGCAAGACAGGGCCGGACCATGTCGGAATTGGTCGAAGCCGCGCT
>JADHXQ010000078.1 GCA_016782885.1 Phycisphaerae bacterium
GAGGCAGCCGTTGCGGCTGTGGGTGTCATGTTTGAACGCTCAGGCAGGGATGGAAGCCTGCCGGCCCGGAGTATCGAGCTCCAATTCGGCATTCAAACGAGGCATCTCCCAACCGCGACGACGGGCGCACGAAACGGATTTCACAATCTGCTGTTTACGCGAGTTTTGGAGATTGAGGTTCAGTTCGTTCGAATCTCAGCCTGGCTCAATCGCGTGAAATTGCTCCAGGCGCCGCAGCAAGCGACGGGCAAATCCCACATCAGTTTACGAGAATTAAAGGAGACTTAAAGATGAAGAATGCAACAGTAATAGCGATTTGTGTATTGATTTCGGCCGGTGCGGCGTTGGCCGACTGGGATGTGAACGATCCGTTCAAATACGTACAGATGCCCGACAAGACGCCCACCGGGATGGACGTCAAAGCCGGCATCGAACGACCCTTCGACCCACTCCAGGACGGGGTCAGGAAGATGCTCGCCGATGACTTCCCATGCCAACAGCGCGGACCGATAACCGACATTCACATCTGGGGTTCGTGGAAAAACGATGATCTGCCCGTTCAAGAATCCGGCGGCGGGACTCAGATCGCCGACCCTGGTAACGCCGCATTCTATCTTGGTATATGGACCGACATACCGGCGATAACAGATCCAGGCTCCGGACAGGTGCTCGAACCGAGTCGCCCAGGCCAACTTCTGCGGGAATTCTACTTCCAGCCGGGAGAATACATCGTCGATTCCGTGCCCGCCTTTCAGGGAGATGAAGACTGGTACAATCCGAACACTTCCGAATTTAGTGATAATAACCACCAGAACGCCTACCTGTACAATTTCTTCATCGATGAAGCGGACGCCTTCGTGCAGGAAGGCCCCGACGCGACGGGAGCGCCCACGATATACTGGTTGTCGGTGGACGTCGACGTATTGGACCTATACGACCGGGCCGAATTCGGTTGGAAAACACGCGACCCCAACCCCAACAATCCGGGCGGAGGGCATTTCCTGGACGATGCAGCCTACATGGACGCCACATGGGAGCCGGATGGAACAGGCTCCGGTCAATGGAATTGGACCGACACATGGAACGAGTTGCGATATCCCGATCAACACGAATTCCAGGGTGATAGCATCGACCTTGCGTTTGTGATTACGCCCGAACCTGCGACGATGACGCTGCTGGCGATCGGCGGTTTGGCTTTGCTCCGCAGGCGGCGGAAATAGACGACAGGCAACAGGCTGGAATTCGACGTTTTACAGCGCGGCGGCTTGCGAAAGTCGCCGCGCTGTTTTTTTTTCGACGCTTACAAGCTGAAACCGCGCGATCGGGCGGTCAAAAAGTCCGACAATAATACTGGCATCCGGCAAGCTAAATTCGTAAAATGCGTTAAGTAATATGTTGTTGGCCGGTGGTTATCGCCCCGGCCGGTTGGTTTGCGGGCTGCGCGGTGCGGCCCGCGTTCATCGAGTTTCCAGCACAAGCAAAGGTGATGATTATGGTGCGCATGAGTAAAAGAAGCGTTTCGCGTTATCTTATTATTGCAGCAGCGGGACTGGCGGTCATCCTGGCGACAGGTTCGGACGCACTGGCTGCACGCCGCCGGGGGGGACCGACGGTCCTGACGTTCCCCGCGACGCACAAGGAGATGATCGAAAACGCCTGGACGCGCGACTTTGGAACGGACGTCGCCAAGGCCGTCGAACTGACCGAAAAGACCTTCAAGTTCGTCGGCGACAATCCGACGACCAGGAAGCTCCAGGCGAAGTTCGACGCCCTCAAGAAAGAAACCGGAAAAGATGCGTACCTCAAGATCCGCTGGTTGAGGCGGGAGGTGATCCTTTCGCACCCGACGCTGAATTTCGACAAGCTGCTGGTCAACAAGCGAGGACCGACGGGTTATTCGCACCAGTGCGACCAGTATCTCGGCCGCCACGGCAGGCCCGGGGCGGGTCTGACGGTCGTCAGCTCGTGGAAGACCGAGCCTCAGGCCAGGGAGATCCTCGTCGACAAGCTTCCGGTAGGCACCACGCTGCATCCCGACCTGTCGTACGACGGTAAGAAGATACTGTTTAGTTACTGCGACGCCACGAATCCCAACAGGAACGATCGCCGCTACTGGATCTACGAAACCGACGTCGACGGAAGCTCGGTCAAGCAGCTTACCGGCACGAAGAACGACAAGCTCGCCACGTGGTACGAACGCCACACCGTCCTGGTCGAAGACTGGGACCCCTGCTATCTGCCCGAAGGCGGGTTCGTGTTCATCTCGACGCGCAGCCAGGGATTCGGTCGATGCCACGGGTCCCGCTACACGCCGTCTTACCTTATGTACCGCGCCGAGGCCGACGGTTCGAACATCCGACAGATATCGTTCGGCGAGGCCAACGAGTGGGACCCATGCGTCATGTATGACGGGCGCATCATCTACACGCGATGGGACTACATCAACCGCCACGACGTAAACTTCCAGAGCCTCTGGACCACCCGCCCTGACGGTACCGACGTAAAGCACTATTACGGTAACTACACGCGCAATCCGCAACTGATCGTCGAAGCCCGCCCGATTCCCGGTACGAATAAAATTGTCACCGTCGCGGCGGGCCATCACTCGTATACGACCGGATCCCTGATCGTCGTGGACGTCGCCAAGGGCGAAGACGGCGACAAGCCCCTGACCCGCGTCACCCCCGAGGCCAAGTTCTCCGAGTCCGAGGGTTGGCCCAATCCGTTCGCCGCACCCTGGCCTTTGAACGAACACTTGTACCTCGCGGCGCATTCGCCGCAGAGACAGGCCAGACAGGGCAGCGTCAACTCGATGAACGCCTACGGGATTTTCCTCGTCGACGACTTCGGGGGGCGCGAGTTGATCTACCGCGACACGAAGATGTCGAGCTTCGCGCCGATCCCGATTAGAGCAAGGAAGGTCCCCCAAATGCTGCCTTCGCAGCTCGACCCCAACAGCAAAGACAAGACCGCCAAAATCATCGTCCAGGACGTCTACGAAACTCGCGTCAAGGGCGTGGAGCCCGGTTCGATCGCCGCGTTGCGGATCAATATGATTCACGGCCAGCCGGCAAACTCAAAAACGAACCCCTCGATCGCCAACAACGAGATCCTCAAGCACGTGGTCGGCACCGTCCCGGTCAAGGAAGACGGTTCGGTTGCGTTCACTGCCCCCGCGGGCGAACCGCTGCAACTCCAGTTGGTCGACAAGAACGGAATGGCCGTACTTACGATGCGATCGCTGGTCTACTTCCATCCGGGCGAGGCTTCCAGTTGCGTCGGTTGTCACGAGAATCGCGGCACAACCCCGCTGCCCAGGAGGCTCAAGGCTTCCGGCTCGTTCCCCGTGCCCACCCCGCCGGCCTACAAGCAGCCCGAGTTGGCGCTGGCGTTCATGGAAACTGTCCAACCGGTTCTCGACAAGAACTGCATCAAGTGCCACGGTCTGGGTAAAGAAATCAAAGGCAAGATGAATCTGATGGGCAAGAAGGGAAAGAGATATTCCCAGAGCTATGACTCCCTGACCCAGAAAAAGGGCCTGATCGTGGTGGCCTACCGCAACCGCGAAACCGCCGAGAGCAAGATCAAGGAATACTACGCCCACGCCGGCACGCTGGCGGCGCACCTGATGAGCGAAAAGCACCAGAAGAACGTTAAGCTGTCGAAGGCGGACATGGCGCGCATCATCGACTGGCTCGACCTCAACGTGCAGTTCTACGGCGACTACGAGCATGAAAAGGAAGAAAACCGCAGGATCAGCGCCGACGACGAAAAAGCTATCCGCGCACTGGTCAAGGCCGCTCTCGGCGACGAGATCGCCGCCCAGCCGATCGAGGCGCTGGTCAACGTGGGCTATCCCGATCAGTCCCGCGCTTTGAACATGCCTCTGGCCGCATCGGCCGGCGGATGGGGACAGGCCAAGAAGTGGTCCAGCAAGAATGACGCGGGCTACAAGAAACTCGCCGAGCTGATCAACAAGGCCCTCCCGCCGCTCAAGAAACGCGACATCCATGTCTGGAGAAAGCAGAACACGCCCGGATACGTGACAGCAGCTTCAACTAAGTAGCCTCCGTCAATAAGGCTAACCGTGCAGACGCCCGTGCATTACGCGCGGGCGTTTGCTTTGCGCGGAATTCCTCAGGGCGCCAGCGCCTCGCCCAGCAGCGCAAAAGCGCCCATCAGCTCGGCGCCGCGGAAGTAGAAGTCGCCGAATCCTTTCCCCTCGGCGGTCTTCTTTCGCCCGCCGGAATACGCTTTGGGAAGCGGGCAGACGTCGTCCATGAACCGCACGTAAGCCGCCCGCCCCTGCTTGCGGGCGATCTGGAGATACGCCTTGTCCTTATACTTGCGATACAGCTTCACGTAGCGGATGATCTCACGCGCCGACGCCGACGGTGTGTTCTTCCTGGAAAGATCGCGGAACTGCGGTTTCGGTTTGGCTTCGATCGGACGGGCTCTTGTATCGCCGAGATGCAGCCTCGCCAGCGTCGCCAACTTATCTGCAACGCCCGCATCAACCAGGCGGACAGTAACCGATAATTCCACCGCGTGATGCGCCAGGCGGATCGACTGGCCCGGCGCGGACTTGCCCGGACTCTTGCCCTTGATGTCCACTTCGAATGTGAACGGTACGAAACCGTACTTCCTGGCCCGGGCGATCTGGGCGTCGAGCACGGTATTGAACGCGCCGCCGATCCGCTTACGGACGCCGGGATCCTTCGTCTTGAGATACGCCGCCGCCCACACTCGCATGTACGCGCCGAGATGCGCGGGAAATCCAAGCAGGCTGCCTTTGCGATCGTCGGCGCCCTGGTAGTCGCCGTGGCGGCAGTATATCGCTCGGGACTTGTCCCAGAAGTGCGACTCCCAAATACCGAGTGCGTATTTCTCAAGCGGTGTGCGATCTCCCTTTTTCTTCGCCGGCCGGGACCCAAGGATGTCCAGGAACGGTACTGTATCCTTTATCTCGTGGTAGCACGCGGCGTAGAGATGTTTAGACGGCCCGTCGAAATACGTCGGGCAATCGTAGAGGAAATCCCATCCCAGATGCTCGCCCCAGGGATACAGGCCCGAGGGTCCCTGGGTGTTGTCGAACCACCAGTTGAGTGCTTTTGTAGCTTCGGCTTTGAAACGCGCCTGCCCGGTGATTCGCGTCAGGTCGATCAGCATATAGTACAGTTGGCGGTCTTCGTAGGGGTCGCAGGCGTAGAGGGTGACTTTGTGCGGTCCCTCGCCGCCAAGCCCTTTGGGATAGTTGAGAATCTTGTTGAAGTCGAACTTGTGGAAGTAGTAGTACCCCGCCTTCGGCCCGGACCATTCTTTGAGCTTCCCGGCCCATTCGGCCTTCTGCCGGACCGACAGTTCGGCGAACCGCGGATATGGCGTTGTGCGGGGCTGCTTCTCACGCGTCAGGATGTTCGAGAAAAGCGGGCTATGGACCTTACCGTACCGGTCGCGCCCGTACTCGATCATGCAGTCGGCGAAATCGGTCGCCGCCTTGAGGAAGTCTATCTCGCCGAGCTTGTCGGCAGCATCGACAGGCGCAACGCCGATCAGCGCTACGGCGACCAGTGCGATCAGGCGGGATGTCTTCATGCGGACTCCCGGGCGTATGCGGCGGCCTGTTGCATCAGTTCGATGGCGCGGTCGATCGCTTCGAGCCCTTCGAAACCGTACGACAGCCTCAGTTGTCTTCGCCCGACATCGGCCAGTTCACCGTTACGGTTGACGCAGTGCTCGCCGGGTATGTAGATCACGCGCGGGTTTCGCGCACCGGGCGCCCCGTCGATATCGGGCCGGCCGGTGGTGCGCGTCAGGTATTTGAAAAAGTCCGACTCTTCGTGCGTTTCGATATCCCTGAACGTCAGATAGAAATAGAATCCCGCCTGCCCGCCGCTGACGTTCTCAATTCCGTCGCCAAGACGCTCGTCGATCCAAGCGCGAACGGCGAGGGCCTTGCCGCGATAACCGGCCCGGACGCTGCGAAGCTGGGCGACGATCTGGTGGTCCAGCAGCCAACTGGACAGCGATTGCGTGATCTGCGGCGCGCTGAAGCCGGCGTCCGAAGTCCGCTGGACCATCGCGCGCAGAAACGCCCCGCCGGCGCCGATCATGTATCCGATCCGCAGCGCCGGGGCGAGCACCTTCGAAAGAGTTCCGACTTCGTAGACTATCTCCTCCGGATCGTACCGCAGCGCCGATTGGGGCGCCTCGACCTGCGGATCGTGGATGAGGTCCTCGTACGCCCGGTCGAATATCACGGGCGCCTTCCGCCCGAGCCGCCCGGAAAGTTCGCCGGCAATATCCACCAGCTCCCGGCGGCGGGCGTTGCTGAGGATCACGCACGAGGGATTGTTGACCGTAACGACGTAGAACATGCGTATCTCATCGGCCCGCGGACCCAGGGCGGCGATCTTGGCGGCCAGCAGTTCGGTCTGCAGACCTTCAGCGTCTTCAGGAACGGTCAGCAGCTCGAACCCGTTTCGCACCAGGAAATCCGTGTAGATATAGTACATCGGGTCGGCCGTGATCACGATCCCCTTCGGCAGGACGTACGCCAGCGACTCCAGCAGGCTCGAGGCGCCGTTCGGCCCGATGATGATCTCCTTGCGCCCCAGCGTGTCGGCGTCCAGGCCGCCGATTGCGTTATCGATCAGGAAGCAGCGGATCGAGTCGATCAGCACCTGCGAGCCGGTCGGTCCGCCGTAGTTCAGCGTCTGGCGGTACCTGTCGGTATTGTCGAGCACCTCGTCGAACGCGACGCGGATACGATCGGCGGGAATCGTATCTTCATTAACGTACCCCACGCCGAGATTGATATCCACGCCGTCGCGGAAGTCCGAAGCGAAGCCGGCCATCATACGATTAACCGGCGCCGGCGTACTTGACGAGCGACCATAAGATGAAAGGGGAATATCGTTCATTGGTTCAATTATAATTGTACCGATACTCAGCGGCTTGGGAACCATGAAACCTGAGCTTGGACAAAATGGGGACTGGCTCCGGAGCCATAGGCGGAGGCGCCTGTCCCCATTTTGTCCCGAATGCAACTCCGGCGGGAAAGGGGGACAGGCACGTCGGCGACCTTCGCTGCGCTTCGGTCTTTGTCCGAGCCAGTCCCCTTTTCCCTGCCACTTACGCCATGAACAACTCGGGGCGGACCTTGAAGCGGTCGGCAAGCTTGCGGAGGTGCTCGACAGTCAGCGAACGCTCACCCTTGAGAATTTTCGAGCCCATGGACGCGTGGACCTCCAGCAGGCGGGCGAGATCGGAAGCATTCATATCGTTCTCTGTTAGCAAGTGGCGCAGGGCGTCGATCCCGCTCAGGCCCGTGGTGTCAATCGCGTGGTGTTGGGCCTCGTAAGCTTCCACCAGTTGCACCAGCGTCTCCATGTACAGCTCTTGTCCTTTGCTCAGCTTGCCCGCGGCCATCAGGCGATCTATCATCTCGACGGTGTTCTCGTAATGCACGTTGTCCATGAGAGCCTGGGGAGGCATGAGTTCAACAAGGTCCTTGAAGCGGCCGAGCAGTTTCTGTTTTGCGTTCTTGACCAAAACCGCTCCCTCACTCTGGACGTGTTGTCGCCTTGGGGGACGTCTTCTGCATGATGTTCTTTATCGCGGCCGCTGCGGCCTTGCGGACGTAAGGATCGCTGTCTTTCAATGCTTTCTTCATGGCCGGAATCGCCGCTCGAGACACCTCAGGCCCACCCTTGCCCAGAGTCACGATTGCCTGAAGCCGAATCATCCAGTTTTTCGACGCCAGGACCTTGATCAGTAAGTCTACGGTCGTAGGAAGTTTCTTTCCCGTCGCAGTTGGTATCCCTTCGATTTGATTCAAGCCCTCGATGAAAGTGCTGTCGACGGCGGATTGCACTTCGATCCACTTTCCATCAGTAAAGATCCAACGCGTGTTCATAAAGACCCACCGGCCATCAGCCCGCTTCCACTGTCCACTATTCGCCCTATGCTCGATATCAGATGCAGGCGGATCGAGAGTCCACTTTCCCGGATACATAATCTCCAGCCGCGTGGCGACCTGATCGCCATTGGAGTTCTTATGCGTAGACAGGAGACACCGAGTAACTGTCCATTTCTTCGGGCCAAACTCAGCCAGTGTCTCACGTTTGCCCGGCGACGTTCGCTCCCGGGGACGCTTCGCCTGTCCCTTGATGTACTCATAGAACGCCTTCAAATCGCTTGCACTATTCTCCTTACCGGCCTCCACCACCGCCAGCATCTGAGGAATCCCTCTGCGTGGGAACGTGTATTCGAGATGCGATATCTTCAGTTTCTTCTTTCCAAAGATAACGCCCGGACCAACCAAAACAACCTTGAAAGAGTCACCGTTAAAAGCAAGCCAGCCAACCCCTAATCGCAGGAGTTCGTCCAGAGTCGCCCCCGGGCCCATCGGAATCCCACCAACTTTCAAACTGCCCTTCTTTTTCGCATCGCGAGGCGCCTTGGTCCCTGCTTTTGGAATTTGCTTGCAGCTACCCAGCAGAGTGTTGCCTGAAACGAACCACTCCACATATGCTTCCCAATCGGAAAATCCCGCCCCCACAGCGTCCAACTTGCCATCGGGGGTCCTGCGAATACGGACCTTTTTCGCGCAGCTCGCGAGAAACTCGAGCGCCGCGTGAAGATCCGCGAGAGTGTTGGCCTTCTTCTTGCCTACGAAACGTTTGCTCTCCCCTTGCTGAGTACCCATTTGCATCATATTGGAGCTGATCCGTCCCTGCTCAAATGAGTATTCTATTTCCTCAACAAGCACTTGCCTGCCCTTGGCTTGCATCTGAAGACCATACAGCGAGATCGAGAAACCGCATTTGGGAGGAATAACCTTACCGAATTTAGCCAGTTGCCACAGTTCGACCTTGTACAGCGATGATCGTGTTGTAAAGACCGGAATGCCTGCAACCGTCTTGAGCTTCGGGAGCGTGCCAGGCAGCCTGGAGGTAACGGCGTCCTCCGCGCACGCGGCTGTGGAAATCAGCAAGATACAAGACCACCCGAGCACGGCAGCGACAAGCCCGGTCATTCTCATAACGTACGCCCTTTCATGTGTTCCCAAACCCGGTTGTGTGGGTGTGCGATGATTGTAATGCTAAAAGCTGGCAATTGGCAATAGGCGGCGCGTGGCGGTTAATGGTCAGTCGTTGAGCCCTCCGAATGGCCGGTGATTTGAACGCTACGCAAGATGGCTCCGTCGTCTGAGGGTTGAAGGCCGGGCGCTTGGGACAACTCTTGATCTATTGAGCGGTTCGGGCTACCATCAAGGTATGCTCGCGAGCCGAGCAGACTGGAGATGATATGGAATACACTGACCGAATAATTCGAGATCCAGGCGTGTGCGGGGGCGAACCTGTCATCAAGGGAACGCGCGTTACGGTTCGGACGATTCTCGCCAGCTTGGCTGAAGGCGCAGACACGCAGGAAATCGTCGCCGATTTCCCAACGCTGACCGAGCAGGACGTCCGCGCGGTAATCGCCTTTGCCGCTACCTCTGCCGAAGAGGACTTGCCCATTCCGGGCATACCGAATGTCGCATGAACATCAAACTCGATGAGAATCTCCCGAGGTCTCTAGCCCAATCACTTGCAGATTTGGGGCATGACGTCGACACGGTCCCACAGGAAGGGCTCGCCGGTTGCGATGACACGCAGGTCTGGCTCGCGACACAGAAGGCAGAACGTTTCCTGATCACCCAGGATCTGGACTTCTCGGATACACGCAAATTCTCCCCTGGAACTCATTGTGGAATCCTTGTGGTCCGCACGAGGGAGCCCGGACGCAAAGCACTTGTGGCGCGCGTGACCGAACTTTTTCAGCACGAAGAGCCCGAGCAGTGGTCAGGATGCTTTGTAGTCCTCACGGACCACAAACTTCGCGTTGTACACCCCAGAACCTAAGCCCATCTCGTCTCATGGTTTCTTGCGGAGGGGTTTGCCCAGTAGCATTTTGCGGAGGGAGAGTGGGGTTTTTAGTTTGAATTCTCCGTCGAATTTTACGTTTCGCCAGTCGGTTATGAGTTTGCCCGCGGCGCCGGCGAGGGCGGCAAGGCGGATACGCACGGGGATTACCAGTTCTACCGTCTGGCCGTCAGGCAGGTCGGTGAGCTTTGTTTCGTCCAGTTCGAGCAGCGGCTTGTCCGCGAGGCGCAGCGCGCCTTTGACGCCCTCCAGCGATAAATGGATGCCTGATGGGTTGCGGATCTCGAAGGTTACCAGGAACGCGGGGGCAAGCCCCTTCTGCAGTGCGATGCGTTTGAGTTTCCATTTCGGCGCCAGCACCGAGGGAATCTTCCCGCCGTGGCTGAACGAAACGGGCAAGGACATCCCAAGCACGTTGAATACCGGGCGGCTGGTCAGTTTGTAGGGCACGGTCTTACCGTGGGCGTATTCTTTGGCGACGCCGCTAAGGTCGCTGAGGCTGATGGCGATGGCGACCGGGACGCTGCGGCGCCCGCCGGCCGGTATGCTCGGTATCGGGATCACCGCGCTGCCCGAAGCGATCGGCCGCTCCGACGCCTGGAACTCACAATTGAGGGCATTCAGGTTGGCGCTGAAAATGTTGGGGTTCTGGACATCAAATACGCAGACCAGTTCGAGCCGCCGGAAACTCATCGACGATATCTCGATATCACTGAGACTTACCTTCGGGGGCCTGATGCACCCGGCGATGTTGAACGCGCCCAGAAGAATCGCCGCAACGCTTAGAAATGCTCGCCGGAAGGAAGCTGGTCTGCTCTGGTTCATGCGGGATATTGTATGCAAACGGCATGGCAGTTGGCAATTGGCGACGACAACGGCGAAATCCATCCCGCCTAACCGCTACTCGTCGGCGTCGAGTTGGTCTTGGGTCTTCTTGGGCACCTGGCGGCGTTTGCGGAGGAGGAGGCGGATGGGGATTTCGTTGAACGGGAGGCGATCGCGGAGTTGGTTGACCAGGAACCGCTGGTAGGTCTGATCGAAACTTCTCACGTCGTTGACGAAGCAGACGATGGTCGGCGGGGCCGTGCCGATCTGCGAGGCGTAGAGGATTTTGGGGAGTTTCGTACCGGCTTTGTGGCTCGGGCCTCGCATCGCGACTATCTCTTCGATGTGCGTGTTAAGTTCGGCTGTCGGAACGCGGGTATTGGCCTGGTCGAACAGTTGGGCCGCCAGCTTTATCGTCCCGCGCACGTTGTAACCTTCGGTGGAGGTCGTCAGGCTCACCGGTGCGTAACGCAACTCGGGCATGGTTTTTTCAAAGTACTCGACGTAATCCTCGCCAGTGGTCTTGTCTTTGGCGAGATCCCACTTGTTGACCACGAGCACGACGGGCTTGAACTGCTCGGCGATCAGGCCGGCAAGCTGCTTGTCGACCTGCGAGATCGGCAGGGACGCGTCGATCATCAGCGCCACGACGTCCGCCCGGCGTATCGACCGCATCGCGCGGTGGTGCGCGTAGAATTCGATATCGCCGGTGATCTTGCCGCGTTTCCGCACGCCGGCGGTATCGATCAGCATGAACGTCTGCCCGTGGAGTTCGCACGTGACGTCAACGCTGTCTCGCGTGGTTCCCGGCGTGTCGGAGACGATTACGCGATCGTGCCCGACAAGCGAGTTGATGAACGTGCTCTTGCCCGCGTTTCGCTTGCCCACTATCGCCAGCTTCATCATCTCCGGCGGAGCGCTCTGGCCGAGGTCTTTACCAAGGCGCCGCTCGATCTCGTCGAGCAGATCGCCGATACCGCGCGAATGCGTAGCCGATATCAGCATCGGGGCGCCGAATCCCAGAGAGTGAAGTTCGCCGACCTCGCCGGTGGTGTTCATCATGTCGACCTTGTTGGCCAGCAGTATCACGGGCTTTTCCTGCTTGCGGAGAAGTCTGGCGACATGCGAGTCCAGCGGCGCGACACCTTCGCGCGCATCGACCATGAAGAGGATCAGGGCGGCCTCGGTTACTCCGGAGGCGATCTGGTCTTCGACCTCGTCGGTCAGGTCGTCGACATCTTCGATACCCATCCCGCCGGTGTCGACGAGTTCGATGAATCCCGAGCCGATCTCGACGGGCGTGGACACCCGGTCGCGCGTGACGCCGGGTGTGGCGTCGACGATGGATATACGCCGTCCGGCCAGTGTATTCAGGAGGCTGGACTTGCCGACATTGGGTCGGCCTACTATAGCTACTGTGGGTAAAGACATTGCGGCATTGTAGCGTTCGAAAACGATTTGACAATGGGATTCGGAACGCCGACCAACGGCAACGGTCTGGCCACAAAGGGCACAAAGATCACAAAGAACGGCGAGAACGAATGTTACGGCCACGGCAAAAACTACAGATGATAACCAAGGACACAAAGGTAAGAGACGGCAGCTATCAACGGTCAGCGGTTGGCCGTTGGTCGTTAGCTGAGACTTTGGAGCCCGAAACTATTCAATTTGCGGTCGGCGGCGGGTATAGTATGTATGCTGAAGGAGCAGGAAACTCATGGGAAATCGCGAGTGCAATGTGCGGTGGCGTCCAGCCGGTAGTGCGGC
Source organism: Phycisphaerae bacterium (assembly GCA_016782885.1). Lineage (GTDB taxonomy): Bacteria > Planctomycetota > Phycisphaerae > SM23-33 > SM23-33 > BS750m-G57. The sequence continues at coordinate 12,525 of JADHXQ010000078.1, forward strand.
GGTGGTATGCATAATGCTCGCCGCGGCATACGGGTCTGTGCTGGGTGACAAGATCGTCCTGACAAACGGTTCGACCTACAATGGGAAACTCCTGAAAAGGACGGCGACGACGGTCAGGTTCCACGTGGTTCTTTCCAATGGGGCGAAGGTTGCACTGGACTTCCCCGCCGGCAAGGTCAAATCGGTGACAGTGGGCGGTGATACGGGTCTGGATACGGTCCCGCCGAAAATCAAAAAACCAACACCGACCAAGCCGCCAGGAGTCAAACCGCCCACGGCGACCGGATCCAAGGGCGCCAAGCGATCGCCGGCCGCGGTCAATGCACTGGTGCAGCGGGAGGGCAAGCCCGTTGCGCCCTGGTGGGATTCGGTCAAACTGGATTATCCCCGAACGCTCGATCTGGCGGGCACGAATCGGGCCAGGGGTTGGCAGCCCCGGATAAACCTCGGCGCCTATTTCTACACGATAGTCACGCCCCACCCGGCCCGCTGGAAATCCGGCATAAAACTGCTGCACCATGTTGTTGATGTCCGCAAGAACGATCCGATGCGCCGGAGCGAGGCGATGGGTATGCTCGCCAACTACTACCTGCGATATCTCGAGGATTACCCGCGAGCGGCTTACTGGAATCTGAAAAACACCCAGTCAGGCGGGCAGCCGACGCTGCACGGCGTGGTCGGCCTGGCGGAGTGCTATTTTCACCTGGGCAACAAGCAGATGGCCGCAAAACTGCTATCAGATTACAGCCTGGACACGAGATTCAGCGCTCCGGGCGCGAAGCTCCTGGCTGAGTTGGGCCAGGTCGACAAGGCGTTGAAGATGTCGCTTGAGATGGCTCGCACGGCCCCGGATCGCGGGTATCTCGCGGCGGGCAACCTGCACCGCCTGACCGGCAAGTATGACCAGGCCATAACGTGCTACAGCAAGGCCGCGGCGCACCAGGATCCCAGAGGGCACGGAAAACTCAACAGGCAGCGGGCCCGGGAATGCCTTGCGGCGGTGAAACTCTGCGAGACGCTGGACATTTCGAAGGTGGCTGACGGAACGCATCGAGGGACCAGCGCGAGCTATCGCGGACCGCTCAGCGTCGAGGTCCAGGTCGCCGGCGGGAAGATCACCGCCGCCAGGGTCACGAAGCACAAGGACGACATCTTCTTCACCTCCATTACCAAAATCCCAAGAAGAATCGTCGAGACACAATCCGTCGAGCGACTCGACGCGGTCTCCGGCGCCACTGTGACCTGCGAAGCGATCGTAAACGCCGCCACAAAGGCCCTGTCGGCAGGGATGAGATGATTCTCAGACATTCGCCTTTGGTGCAACACAGACCGTCTCGTCAAGTATTTCGTTCGATTCTCCGTCGGGTTTGTTGGCGCGGTCGTTGCTGTTTCACTTTGTCCCTTCTTTGAATGCTTTGAGTTCGAGCGTGCATTTGTGTACGCTGCTCAGGGCGCGAACCTTGGGCTTGTTGGCCCGGATCAGGATTCTCTGATCGGCGGCTGCGTAACACAGCACGCCGCGCGAAACGTCCCACATTGCCTTGCCCTCGGCGGCGTAACTGCCCGAATGGACGTAGACCAGATCACCGTTCTTGAGCATCACGTTGGAGTTCTTCAAGTCCATCGTCACCGCCAGCGCCAAGGCGAGCACCTTCCGCCCGCGGTGCTGCTGGTATCCGACGACCTTCCATCGCCCGCTCAGTTCCAGCGGGCGGCGCCCCCGGGAACCGGGCACGCGCAGCTTGAACGTCTCAGCCCACTCGTCGCCCGGAGCGACCTTCCCCAGCGGCGCCGCCGTCAGCAGCGACCAGAATCTCAAGTCCACGTGTGGCAGCAGGTACACGGCAATCGGCGCGACCCCCGTAGTAAAACGAACACCGCCCAGCGGGCCCTGGGTGAGAGTCATCTCTTTGGTCAACGGCGTCTGGTTGGACGGCGACTGCCATTCGTCATTGATCTTGATCTTCGACTTTTTGCGATCGGCGATGATCCCGAGGCGCCCTTTGGGTCCGGTGACCGAACTCTTGATCTTCTGACCGGCCAGGTGAAACGTGCATGCGCCGCTGTCGCGGATAACCTTGGTGGCCAGGTCGAACGTGAAGTCCGTATCCATCTTTCCCCAACCAAGACCCTTTTCGTGCGGCGCCCAGGCGACCGAACCGGACAGCTTGAGGTTGTACCGCATTACCCGCCCTGGAACGAATTTGGATCTGATGAGCACTTTGGATGACTGCGTCGATGAGCTGTTCCCATCGGCGAGAGTCCTGGTGCGCCCGTGGGCGGAAATCGCCGCAGCCAGCACGCCTAACAGCCCTGCCAGCGCAAACGTCGACACACTGATTCTGGTTTTCATGGTTCGGCCCTCGTAAATGGTTTTCATCGACCGGCTGAATCGCCGCTTCACACGGTACTACGCACCGGGGGCCTGCAAGGTTACATCGCGCGGTCAATCGAACCGGAAAGTTTCACCGTGCATCTGCCGGGCGCGCAGCGGATCTCGAGTACAGCAAACTCCGCCGCCAGGCCCCGATCGGCCAGCAACCTCGCCAGGTCGAATCTTATGGCGTCTTTGTCGCCGGAGACCCCGGGGATGTCGCCAAGCTTCATCTGCAGCGCGGAGGTCAGCATGCCCTTGAACATGTTACCCACCGGCCCGAGCGCTTTGAGGTCGGCGAGCGTGGCGATGACCACCTGGGCGTCGGCGACCAGGGAGATGGTGGCTTCGAACGAACCTTTGAGGAATGCGGCCTGGTATTTACCGCGGACTATGACGCCATCGGCCCCGATCTGCGCATCGAGGCCGCTCACGGGCAGATCGTCGCCGCGGACATACTTGTCAATAAGCGCGCTCAGGTCGCCATCTGTGACGGTCAGCTCAATAGCGTTAAGTTCCAATATCAGCTCCCTTGCCCGGCCGCCATACAACGCTGCAGCCCTGGGCGACAGTGTCCACAATCGCAAGGCACGGTTCAAGCAGAATCACGCCGCCCGGCAGGTCGGTGCGCCTCGGGTCCGTGGAAACAGGCAATATGGACATATTGTATGCGTTTAGCCGATAAGTGCGTATATGCGTATATCCGCCATATCGGGACGCGGATTACGGGAGAAACGCGATGGCGAATACATTTAAACTCAAGTGCAAGTGCGGTATGAAGGTGCTGGTGCCGGTTGCGGCGGTGGGCAAGAAAGCTCAATGCAAGCGTTGCGGCCACCAGTTTGTCATACCGCCGCCGGAATCCTCATACGAATCGAAGACCAAAGGCGTCCCGGTGCAGTGATTCTGCTTTCTTAATGAACTTTTTTTCCCAATCGTTTGCCCAGTCTCAGCAGCGCCGCCGAGCAATCCATCGGGTCGAGGTGGACGTTGACTATCGAGAAGCTCTTGCTGTTCGCTTCGGCGGTGACAAGCGCCTCTTCTAACTCGCCTTCGGTCCGGACCTCGCAACCCCAACCGGTATTCAGGATCTCCGGCCAGCGATGATAGGCCCAATTGTGGATGTCATTGTAAGGCCCCTCGTGAATGAACCGCTCGGTGGTATATCCCTTGTTGTTCAACACGAAGATAATCGGGTTCAGCCCGTACTTCGCCACCGTCGACAGCTCATGCCCGGTCATCTGGAACGCCCCGTCACCAACGAACACGATCGGGCGGAGGCGCCGCTTGCGGATCTGCGACCCTACGGCTGCCGGAATCGCAAAGCCCATCGACGTGTAATACGCCGGGCAGAGAAACTCCGTACTGCGGTGGATGGTGAGGTCGGCGGCGGCAAAGAGGCAATCGCCAACGTCGCACACCACGATCGTATTGTCCTTGAGATAGTCATCCATCCGCGCGAAAAAGCGACGCACGGTTATCTCCTTGCCCTTCCGGCTGCGGAACGGTTTGGGTTCAACTTCCGGCGGCGGCTTGGGGTGTTTGCGCCCCACCGGCGAGGAGATCAGCGCCGCGACGAAGTCGCCCAGGAATACATCGTCGTAGTGATGGTGCTTGATCGACACGCGCCGCGAATGCGCGTAGATCGTCTGCGTCGCCTCCAACCGCGCGGTATGGATGCCAAGGTTGATATCCGTCATGAATGCCCCGAGTATCAACACGCAGTCCGCCCGCTCGACCTCGCGGCGAACGTTTTCGCGGCCGATGGCGCCCTCGTATACGCCCAGGTACTGTCCGTGCCGCTCGGAGATCACCGACTTGCCGAGCAGCGTAGCCGCCACTGGAAAACCCGTGCGCTCGACGAGTTCGACCAGCGATTTCTGCAGGCCGAAACGATGCATCTCCACCCCGGCGAGTATCACCGGCCTGCGTGCGGAGCGGAGCATGTTCGAGGCCTCCCGGACCGCTTCGGCCAGTGGTTCGGACTCGCTGCCGGGCTTCGGGATCCGCAGCGGACCGGGCGCCTCGCACCTTCGCGTGGCCATATCGCGCGGAAGCTCGAGATAAACCGGACGCTTGTTCCATACGCAGGCGGTGATCGCGTCGTCGATGAGCGCGGGAGCGGTTTCGGGATCGTTCAATTCGACCGCGGCGACTGTTACGTGTTTGTATATCTGCTGCTGGGTGTCGAAGTCCCGCACGCAATGATGCAGCAGCGGAGAATGGGTCCGCTCGCCAAGACCGGGCGCCCCGGAAATCACGATCACCGGCGACTTCTCGGCACAGGCGCCGGCGATAGCGTTCAGCACGTTCAGCCCGCCAACGCAATAGGTCACGCACACCGCCCCCAGCCCGTTTACCCGGGCGTATGCGTCGGCCGCATAACCGGCGCCAATTTCGCTGCACGTTCCGACCACTTCAAGCTTGCCGGCTTCGAGCTGATCGTAGAAGCTCAGGACGTAGTCGCCGGGCACGCCGAAGATGTGCCGCAACCCCATCTGCTCCAACCGCGTTACGAGGTAACCGCCGATAGTAGTTGACCTGGCCATTTCGATACTCCCGCCTCAAATTCTACACGCCGATAGAGCCTATTGGCAATTGTCACTTCTCCGCCAGAGACAGCTCTCATCATCACTCAATCTTTTCTCAGGCCCGTTTTGCTTCGAGCGCATGTGAATTCTACTCTCCCAGTGAGGCGCATTTGCGCGCCGCCACGCCGCCTGACTGCAGGCGGGCAGAACAAAACCCGGATTTAGTTCGCCCAATGGAGGATGAACGAAAATGAACACACGTAACCCCCGGCACCGTAGCGATTACAAACAGTCATGCCTTTGGGCCCTGGCGATTCTCGCTGCGGTCGGTTTGTTTGTATTCACACCGCAACACGCCCAGGCCGACACAATTACGTTCGACACCCTGCCAACCGGTACGGTGCTCGCCAACCAGTTCGCCGCTTCGCACGGCGTTCGGTTCAGTGCGACCAACAACACCCCGTGCCATCCGGACAAGCTCGTTATCTTCGATACCAACAACTACACAGGCGGAGATCAGGACCTCGCCTACCCGTGGGCCGGCGGGAATCTCGACGGACAAGCACTCGGGAAGATTTTTGTAATTGCCGAAAACGCCAGAGACTGCAATAACGACGGCTTGATCGACAACCCTGACGACGAAGCCCGCGGCGGAACGGTGACCATCAAGTTCGATGACCTGCTGGCATCGTTCCGGTTCGACCAGGTCGATCGAGATGACGCAAACGGTGAAAAAGTCAGAATCTACAAGGAAGGAACGCTGCTGGACACCATAACGTACGTGGAAATGGCCGCAATGGACTCCACCATCGAATACGGTAATCGCAAAGCCAATCGCCTCCCGTGGATCACCTCAGATATGGTAGGCGATTGCTTCGACGAAGTGCGGATAAGCGTCTCCGGCTCGCACGGATTCGACACTATATCATTTACTTCACCGCCGGTAGTACCCGAACCGGCAACAATGTTCCTTCTGACCAGCGCGGCGATACCGGTCATCCTGAGACGCAGACGCAAGAAATAGACGGGTTTTGCTGTTTTCGATCATTAATGCGCGATTTGCGTCCATTTTTCGCTACTTTTAGACGGATTTGGATGTTTTTCGACGATTTTCGGAAATGCGGGAACCCCCAAGAATTTCGTGGAAGCACCAATGTACAAAGCCCACCCATTGCAATGGGTGGGTTATCTTTACTTTTCGATCCTTTTTGATCGTTTTTGGAGCATTATAGATCAATTTGGGCTATTTTTTATCATTTTTGAGCGATTTCGGGCGATTATGGATGACTATGTTGCATGCCTTCGGCGCCGAGTCCGCTAAGAAAGAATTCCCATCGTTCCTCCAGGTCGCGCCAGAGCCCGATCATCGTAGCTTTACCAACGCTGTCGGCCGGCGGGGCAATCGCAAAATCCATGGGGATAATAAATGCGCTGAGCAGTTGGCGCTGGGCGGGATGGAACAGATCGTCGGTATCTGCGCCCTCCTCCAATCGGACCAGCATTACAAACAAGCTGATCTGCGGGCTGCCGTGATGCTCGCTGTACCAGTTAGGTCCGGGCCTGGGAAACGCGACAGCCGCCACGGGCCCACCGGCGCCGGCTTTTCGCAGGCGGCTTCGGAATGTCGCCGAGGCGACCAGCCGATCGCGAATGTCGGCGGCAAAGCCAGGATCGATTCGCGTACGGAGTATGGGCGCCTGGACGAGCACCAGTTCGGCCTGGGCGTAGAGTCCGGGCACGGCGATCACGGGCGCCCTGTCAGCGGCTTTGGGCAAGCGGGAGAATTGTTTGGAGAAGTGGTCCCAGCGGTTTTCGCCCGGGAAGCCCGCCCCTGCAATTGCGGCCTCGCCGACGACGATGTCCTGATCTTCGCCGCGATCGAGGTCCACGCGTGCGACGCATCCGCCGACGATCGTACGTTTTGACTTGTCGCCCAGTGCCTCGGCGATGGTGGTTTTCTCCGGAAGCGTGCAGCGCATAAGGATCAGTCGCACGCGGTCGGACCCGTGCGGATCGGGTCCCGGACCGCGCCCGCCCGGCGCACCGCCGGCGTACATACCGGGCCCGGGGTCATCGCTGCCTTTGGGCGGTTCGTACGGGCCGCAGAAGACTATCGCAACGTCGGAGCCGGGCTTATCGAGGAAGTCCAGAAACTCATCCAGCTTTGCTGACTGCCTGGCGCGCTGGAGGACATGTTCGGCGAATCCGCTGGCTGAGGCGTTACGGTACGGTCCGCGGACCACGGCGATTCGTCCGGCCTGTACGAACGGGATACCACCGCCCCGCCCGGCGGTCATCGCCACGTTAAGCGACGCGTCCCGCGCGGGGCCCAGGTCCACCGTTGCTGTCATATAGGGCACGGTGCGGTATGCGCCCTTGATCGTTTGAATCACCCACATCAGCGCAAAGCACAGTACCATCGTCAGCACAAACGCGCCGCTTATCCGCACAAGTGCGGGCAGCTTTATTTCCGGGAGCCTGTCTCGCAGCGGGCGCAGGAAACGGTCGCCGGGGAAGATGAACGAAGTGCGCCGGCGATACGCGCGATAGTCATCGCCGAACAGGCGGACGCAGGTGCGTTCCTCGCTCTTGGTCAGGTAGTAGTAAAGGAACATCATCATGAAGAACGCTATGAACATGATCGCCCGCCCCCAGGCCAGCAGCAGCCCCAGCCCGAACAACGTCAGGGCGATGTATTGCGGATGTCGCACAAAGCGGTAGAGCCCCCCGGTCACGATCCCCGACCGGCGGAACTTTGCCCAGTAGATCTGTCCGGCGCCGATGCAGAACACGACCAGGCCGGCGACGACCATTATCGGTCCGATCCATCCGCCGGTGAGCACGGGAAAAACAAAGTGCGTCAACCACGAGGTCTGCGGGTTGCGGTTGAGCGTCTGGATCTGCAGCACCGAACCGTAGAGGAATCCCGCAAACGGGAGCAGCATCCAGATCGGCTCGAGGATCACAAAGAGCGTCAGGACCTTCAGCAGGCCTTGGCCGATCTTGCCGACCAGTGACCGGGGCTTGTCTTTTCCGGGCGGTGTCTGGGGGGTGTTCATTATGCACCTGCCTGTTATTTATCGTTCCCCGCGATCACTTTACCGGTCTTGGAGTCCACGATCCCGCTAAGGTCCGGATCGTAGGCCTCGATGATCGCGTCGATCTTCTTTTCGGTCTGGGCGGCGTACTTGGACTCATCGCCCGTGATGGCGGCTTTGGTTAGCGCGGCGTTGAAGGCTTTGGTCTGCTCGGGGCTCAGTTTTGCCCGGATCGCACCGGCAAGGGCGATCGCTGTAGGATTATCGTCCTCGATCGCCCCAGCCGCGATGGTGTCGGCGGTCTGGTGCAACAGGCGCATCATCATTGACCGAGATCTGTCCATCACGGCACTCTGGATGCGCGACAGTTCGTCGGCGCTGGGCGGTCCGCCGGCCTTGAGACGCATGCGAATAGCCATCACTTTCTTCTGCACCTTTGCGGGCATCTTCTTGGGCATGGCGGTCTGGAGCCGCTCGCGTGCGACAGCGAACAGTCTCGCCCGAATCGCCGTATATGCCGCCGCCCGCTGCGCTTCGATCCTGTCGCCGGACAGCAGTGCCGCGATCTTGGCTTGCGCGGGCTTGGACAGGTTCAGACCGGCCAGTATTCCGTTGAGTTTCCCGGCGATCCGTTTGTCCGAAGCGGGATTCTTGAGTTGCGCGCCAAGCTGCTCGTCGGAGACGATCACCCGCCCGGTTTTCGTGTCGATGATGCCGGTGATATCGGGATCGTAAGCCTTGATCGCATCTTGGACGCGCTGGGCGGCCTGGGCGAAGTATTCCGGCTCGGAGTCGGGAATCTTCGCGGCTTTGACGGCCGCCTCGAACGCCACGATCTTTTCGGCGGGCAGTTTGGCGCGGACCTTTTTCGCCAGCATCGATGCGATAAGGTGATCGTCCGCGGCGCCTTTGTCCGCCAGTTCGTCGGCGGTCTTGTGGATGACCGTCATCATGATTACGCGAGTTCGCTGCTGCATCGCCAGGCGGATGCGGGCGATGTCACCGGGTTTGGGCGGGCCGGCGCGGAGCTTCATGCGAATTGCCCGTATCTTGGTGGATACCTTCTTGGGCATGATCTTGGGCATGGTTGAACTCAGCGTCTTGTGCGCCACTTCGAACAGTTCGCTTCGCAACGTCGTGCGATACTTGCTCCGAAACGCCTTGACCCGTTCGCTCGAGAGAATCTGCATCACCTTCTGGTGCTCGACGGCGGGCAGGTTGAGGTCCGCGACGATCTTTCGCAGCACGGCTTCGGGCGGCGGGGTTATTGCGGTCTCGCCGGCCTGAAGGGTCATTTCGCCCCAGGCGCCGCTGATGAGCACGGCGCCGGTCAATACGCTGACAGCCATTCGTTTATTAAACATGTCATGGTCTCCCTGGTCTTCGATTGTTTTCACGGAAAACTGCGTACCCGTCACCGAGACGGATCCGACATCGGTGCGAACCGCGAACGTGCCGACATCGCGGTCGGCCTGGCAGGTTGCCCGGCCCTGGCGGAGAACGACTTCTTCGGCACGTTTGGCGCCCGCGATTTGAAGCCGGCCTCCCTCATCGAGATCGACGCGACAGTATCCCCCGAGCGACACCTTGACCAATCCTCTCTCGGCGACAATCACAGAGCCCCGCTCGACCGGTCCGCCGCCGACAATGCGATAGGCGCCCGAAACTTCCGGATCGGGATACCGGTCGATAAACAGCGCCAGACCCACCGCGACGAGCAGCATCGCCGCGGCCGCAGATACCGCCCATACGATCCCGGGTCGCCAGCGCGTCGGCTGGACGGGCGCAATGTCCTGGTCTTCGGCCAGGCACTCCCGCAAATGCGCATCGTGAGCCGACGCGAGGAACAATTCGCGCCGCACATCAGCATCCGCCCGCACAAGCTCATCCAGCCTGCGCACGTCGTCCGCATCGGCGGTTTGGTCCAGGTAACGGGAAATCAGGGCCTCGGGCGTATCGGTCATGATGCGCCTCCCGCCGATCCGGCCAGCTTGCCCTCAACGCAATTCTTGAGCCCGCGACGGGTCCGGGTCAGGGTCATCTCGATTGCCCCGGTGCTCCTGCCAACCTTTTCGGCGATCTGACTTATCCGAAGCCGGCGCCAGTAGCGAAGGTGCAGCACGCGGCGCGTCGAGGCGCCGATGGCCTCGAGGCAACTGCGCAGATGGATGAGCCTCTCGTCGAGTTCGGCGCCACAGTCACGGGCGGTATCGGCCAGCGCGTCAATTGCTTCGGGCGACAGGATCTCCCGCTTGCGCGCCAGCGATTGGCGCCACTTGAGCACCTCGAGCCTCGCAACGCCGAGCGCCCATGGGCGGAACGGGCGGGCGGAATCGTAGCTGTCGAACTTCTCCCAAAGGACGCTCGATACATCGCCCAGCAGTTCGTCCGCCGCATTCATATCACCGCTGGCCGACAGCAGGTAGGCCTTCAAGACCGCCTCCGCGGCCAGGAAATGCTTCATAAAGATGCGGTGGTCTGACTGTGCCATAGTTCGTCCTCACCTATAATCCTCGCGAGGGACCCGAACCCAACAAAAATTCCAAAAAAAACTTCATCCCGGGCGAAATGCAAAACGCCCGCGCATTGTGGTATGCGGGCGTTGCCGTTGCCGTTCACTTGGTTGTTGGGGGTTTCTTGTTGGCTGTTGATCGCCGTCAGATATCCAGATTTCGCACGCTCAGCGCGTTCTCTTCGATGAACTCCCGGCGCCTCTGCACGTCGTCGCCCATCAGGAGCGAGAACATTCGTTCGACATCTTCTGACTCTTCGGACCGCACCCGCAGCAATGTTCTGGTCTCGGGATTCATCGTGGTATCCCACAGTTCGATGTCGTTCATTTCGCCCAGGCCCTTGAAGCGTTTGATCTCGACGCCCTTGGCGCCGAGGCCGCGGATACCGGGTGAGATGGCGGCAATGTTGTCCAGCCCGGTCTCCTCCTCGCCGTTGACCAGGATATATTTTGCCGGTGGGAGTTCACCGGTCACCGCTTCGACGCGGGTGGTGAAGTAATCTTCGATGGGGAGTTTTCGCGTCTTGAGTTTTTTGATCAGTGCTTCTATGGCCCTGGTTTCGTGGAGTTCCGCCCGGCGGTTAATGCGTCGCGTCGGCTGGGCTTGATTCTTGGTCTTGCCATTACCGTTACCATTGCCATTTCCGTTTCCATCGCCGTTTCCACCACCGTTACCATTACCGCCCTCGTCTTCGGTATCGAGCAGGCTATGCTTGTTGAGAAACTCCTGGTACTTTGCGGTAGAGTGGTAGAACAGGTCCCGGTTACCGAGTTGGATCCAGTGCGTGGGCAGCTTGCCTTCCTTCTGGTTGGCAACCAGTTTTTCAAAGCTCAGTCCCCGGCGCGTGACAATGCTGACGTTTGCGGCGAGTTGGTTAAGGAGTTCCATCAGTTCCTTGAGCGCCGCGCCGGAGAAGTCGGCGATGGTCTTTGGTTTTTTCCGTTTACCGTCGATGTCGCGGAGTTCGAGCCTGGTATCCTTGAGGCCCATTTCGGTCAGCCTGGACCACAATTCGGCGTCATCGAGGACGTACACTTTACTTTTGCCCTTGCCCAGGAGGTACAGCGGCGGTTGGGCGATGAAAATCCTGCCCGCCTGGATCAGCGGTTTCATGTAGCGATAGAAGAACGTCAGCAGCAGCGTTCGTATGTGGCTGCCGTCCACATCGGCGTCTGTCATGATGATGATCTTTCCGTAACGGAGCTTTGAAAGATCGAACTCGTCATTTCCGACCCCGCAACCCAGCGCCGAAACGATTTTCTGTATTTCGGCGAAGTTGAGGATCTTGTCGAGCCGCGCTTTTTCGACGTTGATGATCTTTCCCTTGAGCGGCAGGATGGCCTGGGTGGCGGAATCCCGTCCCTGTTTGGCGGGCCCGCCGGCCGAATCGCCCTCGACGAGGTAGATTTCGGTGGTGGCTACGTCGCGCGAGCGGCAGTCGGCAAGTTTTCCCGGAAGGGAACCGCTGGTCAGGGCGCCCTTGCGGCGCGTAAGGTCGCGGGCCTTGCGCGCCGCTTCGCGCGCCTGCATAGCCGACAGAGCCTTGTTTGCGATTTTCTTCGCTTCGGCGGGGTGTTCTTCGAGCCAGGAACTGAGTTGCTCGTTTACGGCCTGCGTGACGAAGGTTTCCACTTCCGAGTTTCCGAGTTTCGTTTTCGTCTGCCCTTCGAACTGCGGCTCGGGAACCTTGACGGAGATGATCGCGGAAATGCCCTCGCGAAGGTCGTCGCCGGAAGGGGCTTTTTCTCCCGCTTTGAGAAGCTTGGAGGTTTTCGCGTAGTAGTTGACCGTGCGCGTCAGTGCGCTCTTGAAGCCCGAGAGGTGCGTTCCGCCCTCGATGGTGC
>JADHXQ010000183.1 GCA_016782885.1 Phycisphaerae bacterium
TCCGCCCCCCCCGAGCCGCCCGAACCGCCGGTGCCGCCCCTGATGTCATTCCACCATCCATCGACCTGGTTGCTCATATCTTTCGTAAGCAGATACCAGGCTACGGCCAGTGCGGCCACTACGAACACGGTGACAATCAACGTGATCAGCAGCTTGCGCGACCGGGGCTTGACTTGGGCCTCAGCCGAGTCTGTCTGTTGCTCCAAATCTGACGTATTCATATTGCAGTTGTTCCTTTCCAGTTGTCCACGCGGCGATAGCACGCCGCCGGGCACAATAATATCACCCAATCCCAGCCTGTCAAAGCAATACGCCCGCGACCAGCAAACTTCAGGACTTTCCGAGCCCTTCGCCCTCACCTTTGGGTCGCTCGGGGCCAGCTCTTAAAATAGAAAATAAGCGTTTTTGCCCTTGTTTTTCAGGGGTTTTCAATCACCCTCCCTTCGGAGGGCTCGGGGATAATGGGATTACGGTTCCCGGGGCTCACCAACGGAATCGCACCCGGGCTACGAGCAGTCATCCTTCGACCCTTCGACAGGCTCAGGGCAAGTGGGGCTCAGGGCCCGGCGGTAACGGCGGGGCGGCGAACGTCAACAGTCCCGACTTTCGTCGGGAATAGGCCGACGTTCTGTCGGCCGCTAAACAGGATTAGAGGATGGAATATAGTTCTCCGATAGACTAAAAGGGGTCGTATGATTATTGCTTACCATACCATTTTCACAACGTATGGAACATGGCTTCCCAATGACCCGCGGGGCTCGTATTCCAAAGCCGTCTATGACGATGAACTCCGAGCGTTGGGTGATTTGCGCTATGGACGACAAGATCCGCAACCCGAGCAGAATACGCTTCGGCGATTCTGGACCGCTTCACGCGGGACAACAAATCGTCGCCCATTCTTCATCGATGATTCAACGCGCGAAATCGTTGCACGCGGATTCTCGCAAACAGTTCAGAAGTTCGGTCTGACCATTCGGGCATGTGCGATTATGAACGACCATGTGCATCTGCTCTCGCTTCGAAGTAAGCACCGAATAGAGTACATCGCCGGGCGATTCAAGGCCGACGCGTCACGGGTGTTGAGCCTTCCCGAAACACCCTGGACAAAAGGGTCATGGAAAGTCTTTATTGGGGACAGAGAAGCCATCGCGTCGGCCGCCCGCTACATCGAAATGAATCCAATCAAGGCTGGACGGGAGCCGCAACACTGGGACTTCGTGACGCCACTGTAATCCACCAGCGATCAGACCGCGGTGGAACACCAGCGCCGCCCTATTCCTCTAATCCTGTTTAGCGGCCGACAGAACGTCGGCCTATACCCGACGAAGTCGGGATTCCGTGAGTTGTGAGGAGACAAGCGGTAAACGGTTTGGTATTGAAGCTGAAGACGCCGGCGGACGGATCAACGGCCTACAAGGAACGCCCAATTCTCAAGTGGACGGCGTACGGCCGGTAATCAGTAATCAGTCGTCAGTGATCAGTGGACCTGACGGCGATAACCGTCGCTCCCTGCTTCGCTCTTCGAGCTTCGCAGGACAGGCCGCGACATGTGAAAGCGGCGCCGAGCCGCCGCACTCCATATTACGAATCGGGTGTCGGGGCGTTAGTTGGAAGCGAGAAATGTAGGGGCGGCGAACATAACTGCTTGAAATATAACATGTTAATCCCCTGTGACATATCTCAACGGCATGCGATTGTCAAGCGGTAATTAGAAACTCGCGTAACGGCATATGGCGTAAGTGGTTACGGCGATACGGCGGCTTGGCTGGGGGCTGATATCGGGCTGGAGGCAGGTTCACACTTCTGGCGAGTGTGACATATGGGGCGGCGGGCATTATGCCAGATCGGGGGATATTGATGGGATCGTAAGTGGCCGTCCGGCTGGATGATAGCGATGTTACGATCGCGTCTCAGCGATGCGGCCGGCCCCCGCGCGGCGCCGGAGCGGCGCCGAAAGTGTGAACCTAATGTGACATCCGGTCTCAGGGCTCGATATCCAGGGCCATTACCGTAATGTCGTCGACCTGCATGCCTTCGGAGCATGCTTTTTCGATGCGGGAGGTGATCTCCACCATCATGTCGGTTCGCGGCAGGGTCAGAACTGCCCCGAAGATATCGGTGAAGTTGCTGCTGGTTTCTCCTGCCAGTGAGTCGCAGGCGCCGTCGGTATACAGCACGATCCGGTCTCCGGGATCGAGCGAGACCTCGCGAGACTCGAACTCGGCATCGTCGAAGACGCCCAGCAGGCAGCCGTCGGCTTCGAGCGGCTCGAAGGCCCCGTCGCGACGGACGAGCACGGGTGCGGGATGTCCTGCCCGAGCGTATGTCAGCGTGAGGGTCGAAACGTCCAGCACGCCGTAAATCGCGGTGCAGAAGTTGCAGCTCGAGAGGTCCTGGGCGCAGATATCGTCGTTTAGTTCGGCCAGCGAGACATCCGGGGGGATAATCTCGTAGGTATTGCCCACAATCCGCTTGGTCTGCAGGGCCTTCTTGATGAACATCGTCAGCAGCGCCGCGGGCAGGCCGTGTCCTACCGCGTCGGCGATGTAGAATCCCACGTGCGTCTCGTCGAGACGCGTAACATCATAAATATCGCCACTTACGAAGCTGATCGGACGGTAGAGCACGCTGAACCGCGCGTCGCCGACTTCCGGCAGGCGTCGAGGCAGGAAGTCCCGCTGCAGCCTCGAAGCCAGTCGCATCTCTTCGTCGAGCGTTTCTCCGGCCCCGCGGGCGATACCGTTGACGCTGCGCAGATTGAAGATGTCGCGATGGAGATCGGCGATGGCCGGTTGCAGCGCCCAAACCGCCGCGATCTGGGCCTCCAGCACTTCGGGAGAGACCGTCGCAGGAACGCTCAGGAACTGTCCCCGCCTCCCCGACAACATTTTCTCCCCCATCGACTCGGATTCATTGAGCATGAATACCGCAACTGCGGCGCTGCCCTTGAGTTCCTGGAGTATCGCGCCGAGGTGAAGTGCGTCGTGGCCGTTATCGTTGGGGCAGATCACCGCGACCCCCGCATCGCGGAGTTGTTTCGCCATCGGCTGCGAGTGGTCCAGGGGCTTGACATCCCAGCGGTCACCGGCGGCTTGGCGCACGGTTTGCGGGGCTGTGTCAGCTCCAATCCACAGCAATGTAGGTCTGTCTGGCAAAGAAGTTGTCCTGGTTACCAACGCGACCAGCGCGACCGGAGACCCGCACCGGCGAGTCCCTTTGCCCTCATCGTCAAGGTCCTGCCTCAGCTTTAGTTGCGGGAGGGATATTTCCGAGAAATACCACCTTTGCTCCCTCGACCACGCCATTGCGCCCGAAGCCCCCCGCCGACACTTCCAGGACGTATTGTGCATCCCCGCGCGAACTGTATGTCACACGCCCCCTGCGATCGGGCTCGGCGACCATCGTGTAGATATTCACTATGCGCAAATCGCTGTCGATAAAGGCGATATCGAGCGGAATCAGGCAGTCTCGCATACAATACGCTCGCGGGCCTGCTTTGGGATACATGAACAACATGCCCACTGACTCGTCGAGATAAGCCCTGCCTGCCAGACCGCGAAGCCGCTGGGCATCGTTGAGGGCGATGTCCACGTCCCAGACCGCCCCACCGATTTTGACCCGAGGGGGACCTTTGTCGCCCCCCCCGCAGCCGGCGATCGCCGCCGGCAGACACAGCGCCCCCAACCATAAACCCAAGCGACTTCGAAGCTGTCGGCAACTCCCGGTCATTGTCTCTAAACTCCACCGGCCTGCGGGCGCCCGCGCCCGTCAAAGGCCGCCAGCATCCTGGCGACCAGTTCCATGGGCAGCCCCACAACGTTCGAGAAACTCCCGTCGACCTTCACGACAAATCTGTCGCCGGTTTCCTGGATGGCGTAGGCGCCGGCCTTGCCGCGCCACTCGTCCGATTTCACATATCCATCAAGCTCGGCCGGCGTTATGGTTCGCATCGTTACGCGCGTTGTCTCAGAGGCGATCATTCGCCAATGCCCCGGCCCGAGCAGCGCCACGCCCGTAATGACTTCGTGCCGCGTTCCGGAGAGCCTGGCGAGCATTGCGGCGGCCTGCTCGGGTCCGGACGCTTTGCCCAGGATTTCCGGGCCGATCGAGACTACCGTGTCGGCCCCGAGGATCAGCCCCCCTGCATGGCGCCCCCGGACCGCACTGGCCTTGAAGTAGGCCAGGGCCTCGGCCTGCCCTGCCGGAGTGAGTCTTTCATCGATGATGTCCGGTTCGGGGATCGGGGGATGCACTATGCGACAGGCCAGTCCGGCTTGGCGCATCAGCATCTTGCGCCGGGGGCTGCTCGATGCCAGGATCAATGTTTCCGGGGTCGGCTGGTCGGTCATCGTATCTGTTCTATGTTTTTTCGGCCTGTGGGCCCGGGTCGCTGGGGAATTGCCCGGCTGGGGGGACTATAGCCCAATACCGGCGGGAATGAAAGTCCGCCGCATGGTCTATGCGATGATAATTCATTGACCCGGCGGCGTGTCGGTGTCTACAATACGCTCTCAGTGAGGGCGAGGAAATCATGCCGGATAACTGCGTCACACCAGCCGTGCCGGAAACTCCGGCCCGAAAGTTCCGCGGCGTGCGTCTGGCGGGCGTGCTGACGGCCTTACCGTGCTGGGCTATACTGGCGGTGGGGCTGTCTCTGACCGCTCGCAGCAAAGGCGACGGAACGCACGTGCAGATGGGTCTGCCCGAGTGCCAGTGGATGGTGGTCGACGGCGTGCCTTGTCCGACGTGCGGGCTTACGACGTCCGTCGCCGCCGCCGCACACGGCGACTTTGTCGCATCGGCGCGTGCCAACGCCTTCGGAACGGTGCTTTTTTTCGCGATCGTTCTGGCCGGGGTGATCGGGGTTCTTCAGGCCGCAAGCGGCAGGGACATTCTCGGTCGGGTCTTCCGTCGCAGATGGTGGATTTTCTCCGGGATTCTGGTTGCGGGCATCCTGGCCGGATGGGCGATCAAGCTGGCGGTCGGGTATAATACGGGACAGTATCCCACGCATTAGAGGTGCTTTTAGTGAGACTGACATATAGATCGAGAGTGCTTCTGACATCAGTGTGCGTATTGATGCTGCTGACCGGCGGATGCAGCGAATTCATTTACTTTTTCTGGCCTTTCGGCAGGACCAAGACGATACCGGCCGAATTCGACGGTCTGAAGAACCGCAGTGTCGCCGTCGTCATATTCGCCGCGGAATCCACGCAGTTTGAATACCCCTGGGCGGTATTGCATCTCTCCGCGATGATCTCGTCCAAGCTCCGGGCGGGAGTAAGGGGCCTGACGACTGTCGACCCGCAGAAGATAAACGCCTACCAGCATAAGAATCGGCACTGGGTGGAGATGGACAGGACGGCCCTGGGCAAGGCGCTCAAGGCGGATTTCGTGCTGTATATCTCGCTGGTGGAGTTCTCGACGGTCGAGGAAGGTTACGTGGATCTGCTCCGCGGAAAGATTAACGGCGAGATCAAGGTCTACGACTGTTCGCTGGGCGAAGACGACGCATGCGTATGGACGTGCGAGAATATCAGGGTCGCGTTCCCCAAGACCGCCACGGTGCGAACCGCCCAAAACGAAGCGGTCATACATTCGGAAATAATGGTGAAGTTCAGTGAAAAACTCGCCAGGAAATTCCACTCATACAAGGTCGACAGGGAAGACCTATGAATCGCGGACGACGGATTATCCTGTTAGCGCTTCTGGCGGCCATGGGCGCCGCGGTTGGCGGCTGTCAGACTTTCGGATGGCTGGTCAACGTGATGATGCCGCCCAAAACCATTCCGGCCGCCTACGAACTTGCCCCCGGCGGAAAGGTGCTCGTGCTGGTCGATGACCTGGGCAAGCCCGTGCGCTACGAACAGATCAAACGCCTGCTGACCCAGAAGATCAACAGGCTCCTGCTGGACAACAAAGGCGCCGAGAAGGTCGTCTCGTACGAAGACGTTTTTCGCCTGACAGCCAGCCGGAAGGATTTCAACCGCCTGGGCATTGCCAACATCGCCCGCGAATTGGGAGCGAACCAGG
>JADHXQ010000079.1 GCA_016782885.1 Phycisphaerae bacterium
CCAGACCTTCCGCCATCCGCCGATGAGCGCCTTCATCTTCTCGAAATACAACATCCCTTCGCCCATGTTCGATTCGCCCTGGTACCAGATGGCGCCTCGAATAGCGAACGGTTTGAGCGGTGCGATCATCGCGTTGTAGATTGCCCTGGGCGTGCGGGAGCCTACCTTGCCGGTGAGTTTCCTGGTGTCGTCGGCGATCTTCTTCAGCGCCGGTACGGCGTCGAAACCTACAGTCGGCGTCCACGGTTCGATCCGCGTACCGCCCCAGGACGAATTGATCAGGCCGATGGGCATCTTCATATCCTTGTGCAGATTTAGCCCGAAAAAGTAGCCCACGCCCGAGAAACCGCCGACCGTCTTGGGGCTGCAGACCTGCCATTGACCCTTGATGTCCTTCAGCGGTTCGGCGCTGGTGGCACGGGCCACGCCGAGAAGGCGGATCTGCGGATAGTCGGCCTCGGCGATCGCTTTCTTTCCGTTGGTCGACCGGTTGAGCGACCACTGCATATTCGACTGTCCCGAGCATACCCATACTTCTCCGATAAGGATGTTCTCAAACTCGATCTTGTTCTTTCCGCTGACGGTCATCGTCGCGCCCTTGTCGCTGCACTTCATCGCCGCCATCGTAACTTTCCAGTTACCGTCCTTGTCGGCGGTCGCGGTTTTTTCGCGGGCGCCGAGTCTTACGGTCACCTTTTCGCCGGGGTCGGCCTGGCCCCACACGGGCAGCGCGATATCGCGCTGCATTACCATGTTGGTGCCGAATACTTTGGGAAGAGTAACGTCCGCCGCCGCCGGCGCGGGGTACAGAAAAATTCCCGCAATCAGCAGGCATGTGGTGATAACCGTTACGTTTCGTGTTGAGTTGTACATGGTTGGTCCTTTCGTTTTGTGCCCTGTTTCCGGGGTGATCGCTCCATGCCATAACGTACCGGAATGCAACAAATTGCCGATTTTTGCCCCGTTGTCGACTGCGAGACCGCACGCGGGGTTCGCTTTTTTTTGCAAAACCCGTATGATTCCACGCATGACTGATGTCAACGAACAACCTGTAAGCGTTTCGTTTGTTTCACTGGGCTGCCCGAAAAATCTGGTGGATTCCGAGAAGATGCTTGCCTGCCTCGCTGAAGGCGGGTGCGTTGTCGGGGCGCCGATGAACGACGCCGACGTGATCGTGATCAATACGTGCGGTTTCCTGGCCGATGCGAGGGACGAGGCGATGGGAGTGATCTCAGAGGCGCTCGAATACAAAACCGCCGGCCGCGCCGCGCGTGTTGTGGTCGCCGGATGCCTGGCACAGCGCAACGGGGAAGAACTGTTCGACCAGGCGCCCGGGATCGACGCGATCGTCGGCGTCAATGATCGCGAGGCGATACTGCAGGCCGTCACCGGAGAGAGCAATTCGCTGGTCAGCCCGTGCAGCGGGCGGATCGGCAGCGACGCCGGACGCTTCCGCCTGACGCCCAGACACGTGGCGTATCTGAGGGTGGCTGAAGGCTGCAGCCACCAATGTTCGTTCTGCACCATTCCGGCGATTCGCGGTCCGTTCCGGTCGAAGCTGGCGTTCGATGTGCTGGGCGAGGCGGCCGAACTGATCGCCGACGGTACGGTGGAACTCAATATTATCGCCCAGGACACCACCAGCTACGGTTCGGACTCAGGCGGGATCGATCTCGCCGGTCTGCTGCGTCAACTGAACTCGATTGACGGTGCTGCCTGGATTCGCCTCATGTATACCTATCCGCGCCGCTTCACTGACGATCTCGTCAGCGCCATTGACGAGTGCGACCACGTCGTCCCGTACGTTGACATGCCGCTGCAGCATATCGCCGACAGCGTCCTGCGGCGCATGGGGCGCGGCGCCGGTCGCGGGAGGATCGAAGAACTGCTGGACAAACTGCGGGCAGCAGGTATAGCTATTCGCACCACCTTTATCGTCGGCTTCCCGGGCGAAACCGACCGCGAATTCGAGGAACTGCTCGAGTTTGTCAGGGAATTTGGGTTTGATGCGATGGGCGTTTTCGCATATTCTCCCGAATCTGGAACCCCGGCCGCCGAGATGGACGACCAGGTTCCCGACGAAATCAAGGCCAGGCGTATCGAGGCGCTGATGGGCACCCAGCAGGAAATCGTGTTCGCCGCGAACGACGATGCGGTAGGGCAGTTCATAGATGTGCTGGTCGACGGCCTGGACGACCAGGGGCGATGCGTCGGGCGGCATGCCGGACAGGCCCCCGAAATCGACAGCATGTGCATACTGACAGAGCCGCGGGACGCGGGTCAGATACTGACGGTCGAAGTTGCAGGCTCCGACGGCTACGACCTGATCGTCCAGCCGCAGTCGGACAGCAAGTAGCGCTTATAAAACTGTTCCATCGAAAACCATGAACTGGAAATTACCCAATCAGTTAACTGTCGGGCGGATGGTGTTGTCCATCGGGTTCTTTGTGCTGCTGGGCATGTACGAGCAGGGCAGCGAGTGCGGGCGGTGGCTGCTGAATATCGCGTTCGTGCTCTATATCGTAGCCGGGATCACCGACGTGCTCGACGGATACCTTGCCCGCAGGTGGAAGCTGACCAGCGCGTTCGGGCGGATCCTCGATCCGGTAATGGACAAGATTCTGGTTGTCGGGGCGTTTATCATGCTTGCCGGTCCGAATTTCACCATGGCGCCCGATGCGGTCGACCACAGGCTGCCCGCTTGGATCACAGGCGGTATGGCTTCGGCGGTGCAGGCGTGGATGGTCGTGGTGATACTGGGCAGGGAGTTTCTCGTTTCGGGCGTGCGGGGATACAGCGAGTCGCAGGGCATGAAGTTCCCCGCCACGCCGGCCGGCAAGATCAAGATGTTCGTGCAGTCGTTCGCGATCTGTACCGCCCTGTACCAGCAGGCCAATGTCACCGTGCCGATGTGGGCGGTCTACATGAAGGTCATCTGCGTTTGGCTGGCGGTGATCGTGACGCTGGTAAGCGGGCTTGCGTACATGAACAAAGCTCGGGTTCTGCTGCTGGGTAGAGATGAATAAGCTACGCAAATTCCTGACAACGGGGTTGGCTTTGGGGTATGCGCCGGTTGCGCCGGGCACGTTCGGATCGGCGGGCGCCGTCGCGGTTTACGCCCTGACGGTCTTGCTCTTACCGACGCCGAGTTGCGTTTTCGGCGTTATGGCGCTGGTTGCGATATTCTTCTCGGTAGTTTGCGTTCGGCTCGGAGCGTTCACCGAGAAGGCGTTTGGAAAGAAGGATCCCTCTCAATGCACCGCCGACGAATGGGCCGGCCAGGCCGTGGCGATGCTGGGTTTGCCGATCGCGGCGGGGGGCCTCTGGATCACCTGCCTGGTGGGTTTCGCGGCGTTCCGCCTGTTCGACATCACAAAACCGCCTCCCGTACGCCAACTCGAAAAACTCCCGCAGGGCTGGGGAGTGCTGGTAGACGACCTCGCCGCAGGTGTCTACGCAAACGCAGCAGCCCAACTAATCCTGCGCCTATGGCTTGTCAGTTGACGTCACGCGGAACAGCATACCATCCCTGACCGCCAGATACGTCGCAACACCGGCCGGGTTGAAGATAAGGGTGTTCCGCACTACTTCATCATATTCCGGCCCGATCCGCCCGTTCACGACGACAAACGACTTTCCACCGCTCATCGCCGCATACGCGAGGTGTTTGCCGTCGGGGCTGAAGACGGGGTCGCCTGCGGCAATTGCGTGATACTCCGGTCCGGCCTGACCGTCCAGGACGACAGACCACTTCCCGTCTTTTCTCGCTGCATAAGCTACGTGTTTTCCATCGTGGCTGAAGATAGGGTGGCCTCCAGATATCGCATCATATTCCGGTCCGGCCTTGCCGTCCACGACTACAAACTGCTTCTTGCCCTTCAAGGCTGAATATCCTATCCGCTTGCTGTCGGGGCTGAAACTAAGGCTTCCACTGGATATGCCATCGCATTGGGGCCCGGCCTGGCCGTTCACGAGGACGAACCACTTCTTGCCCTTGCGTACTCCATAGAGGATTTTCTTACCGTTTGGGCTGAATAGAGGGCTGGCTTCTGCAAGCCCATCATATTTCGGCCCGTCCTTGCCATCCACGACGACGAACCACTTTTTGCCCGTACGTGCTCCGTATGCGACACGTTTACCATCGGGGCTGAATGAGAGGGCTACTTCTGCGAGGCTGTC
The DNA here is from genome assembly GCA_016782885.1 of Phycisphaerae bacterium. GTDB lineage: Bacteria > Planctomycetota > Phycisphaerae > SM23-33 > SM23-33 > BS750m-G57. The sequence goes on from JADHXQ010000079.1 coordinate 4,180, forward strand.
ATACTCTCGCCCGGCCTGGCCATCTACGACGAGCATGCCCTTGTTGTTCTTATGTGCAGCGTGCGCTACATGCTTGCCGTCAGGGCTGAAGACAAGGCCTGAGACCCCATCGTATTCCGGTCCGATCTTGTGATTCACGGCTATAGACTGTTTCTTGCCCTTTTGGACCGCATACGCCACACGCTTGCTGTCCGGGCTGAACATGAGCCATGCCGCTTTCTCAAGTGCCGGACCATCCTTGCCATCAACTACAATGATCCGCTTGTCGCCCTTGGCTGCCAGATACGCCACTCGCTTGCTGTCGGGACTGAAGATGATGGGCCCGATGCCGTCATGTTTCGCTCCGGCCTGGCCGTCCACGACGACAAACCATTTTTCGCCCTTGTCGGTTGCATACGCCACGCGCTTACCGTCCGGGCTGAAGATCGGTCCGCCCTCAAGAATCCCGTCACATTCAGGCCCGGTTTTTTTTCCATCCACGATAACGGACCACTTCTTGCCCTCTCTGGCCGTATACGCCATGTGCTTTCCATCGCGACTGAAGATAGGCTGGCCTTTTGCGATGTTATCGTATTCCGGCCCGGCCTTGCCGTCCACGAAGATGAATACCTTTTCCCCTTTGCGAGCCACCAAGGCAAGATGCCGTCCATCCGGACTTACCTTGAACCCAAGAACATCCTCAGGCAGCTTACCAAGCGGTTGCTCGGTTACTTTTGCAGCCGGTTTGGCCGGGGCACTGTCCGGCAAGCCCACGCCCGTCACACTGATTATGAAAAGTGCTGATATCACTGATCGCATGTTCGAGTCTCCCTGTCGATCGATCTTGTTGATACGCCCTTTCACCCAAGAGCATCCCGCGTCATTGGCTGGGATTGTATCAGGATGACCTCCCGATCGCACTACTGTTCCGCTCGGGCACGTTGAGAATGGTAACAGTTTAGTCCCTGTGCCCTATACCAGCAATCCAAGCAAACAAACACTCTGCGGTAATAATCATGTAACTCCTTTTTAATACTATGTTAAAAACTGGAGTCGTGCTGATTATTGGAAGTTCTTGGCTGTATTCTGGTAATATTTTAGAATCATTATGCTATATTGCCATGGTATTTTAGAGTTATAATGCCGATAATACCCCTGTATTATAGAATCTGTCCTTCTGTATTGGAGATTGAGAAATGAAACGATTGGCTGAAAATCAATTGATCCAGTGGATGGATTCGCCCCGTCGCAAGCCGCTAATCGTCCGTGGCCCGCGGCAGGTTGGTAAGAGTTGGCTCATTGAAAAGGCGTTAGGCGAGAAATTCGATCGTGTTGCTACGGTGAATCTCGAGTTACATAAGGATGCTCACAAACATTTTCAGGAGAATCTTGTACCGCAACGCATCTTGCAGGCTCTGGAGTTTATTACCGGTCGGGTCGAGCCGGGCAAAACATTACTGTTTCTCGATGAGATTCAGGCTTGCCCCGAAGCGATTACGGCACTTCGGTATTTGTATGAAGGAATGCCTGAACTTCATGTCGTTGCCGCCGGTTCGTTGCTGGAATTTGCCTTTGGCGAAATATCTGTTCCAGTCGGTAGAGTGCAATACTTGAACCTTTGTCCCATGACGTTCTACGAATATCTCCTGGCTTTGGGTAAAGATGTTATCGCTGAAAAACTTCTGATCTCACCGGCCGAACTGTCGCCGTCAATTCAACAGAATATTTTGAGCGAATTGAAAATCTACTTTCTCGTTGGCGGCATGCCCGAGGCGATAAAAACATATCGGGACAGCAATTCGTTCCTGGAGACATTCAGACTACAAAGCGATATCCTCGATTCGTATCAGCAGGACTTTCACAAATACACCCCACGTGTGTCAGTGGAATGTTTGGATACCGTCTTTACGGCGGCTGCCAAATCCATTGGCGAACAACTGAAATACACCCATCTTGACCGAGACCACAGCTATAAGACAAATCGAAAGGCATTCGATCTGCTTGTTAAAGCGAAGGTAATTCATAAAATCCCATCTTGCGATCCTTCGGGTCTGCCGCTGGGCGGATCCGGCAGCAAGAGGTTTAAGGCGTGCATGCTTGATATTGGTTTGATGCGGCGACTTTGCGGTATGGATGCGCAGGTTGAGTTGGCGAAGGAAAGTCTCCTGGCGATGTATCGCGGTAGACTGGCAGAGCAGTTTGTCGCTCAAGAGATGATAGCGTGGCACACCCGGCAGTTGCACTATTGGTCACGCGGCGCCAAAGGTTCTAACGCCGAGGTGGATTATTTGACGGTGCAAAAGGGGAAGATTTTCCCCATCGAAGTTAAGTCCGGACCGGCAGGTAAGCTGCGAAGCTTACATTTAATGCTCGAAACTTATCGTAATTGCGAGCAGGGATGGGTTCTTCAAGACGGACCTTATCGTGAGTTACCAGAACAGAAGTTGGTATTCTGGCCGTTGTACGCGACGCCGCAACTGGGCAACCGCCAGCAGTTGCCGTTATGAATTCAAATTCGAGTCTTGACCGCTGGCGGGGCGTGCGGTAAGCCTACTGTTCTGAGCACTGGGTTGTGCTCTTTTTGTTATTGGTTTGGGGGTGGGTGAGAAAGTGAGAACAACAATGAAAAAAGTCAACCGTAGAGGTTTTTTGAAGTCGGCGGCTGTTGGGGCGATTGGGCTTGCTCTTCCGCTTCGGGCGATTGGGAAAGAGCCTCCGGCTCGCAAGCCCAATATCATCTTCATTATGGTCGATGACATGGGGTATCACGATCTTGGGTGCTTCGGCAGCAAGACGATCCTCACGCCGAATATCGACAAGATGTGCGCCGAGGGCGTCAAGTTCACCGACTGCTATTCGGGCGATACGGTTTGCGCGCCGGCCCGCAGCACGCTGATGACCGGTCTTCACAAGGGACACACTCCCGTCAGGGGCAACAGCGGCGGAATCCCGCTTCGGCCCGAGGACGTCACGGTGGCTGAAGTGCTGAAGAAGGCCGGATACGCCACCGGCGCCTTCGGCAAGTGGGGGCTGGGCAACCAGGGCAAGGACGGGGCGGCTGAACGGCAGGGGTTCGACCTGTTCTTCGGGTACTACAACCAGTGGCACGCCCACACTTACTACACGCACCTCTTCCGCAACAGCGTGAAGGTCGAACTCGACGGGCGGTACACCCATCACGCGATCTTCGATGAGACCATCAAGTTCATCAAGGCCAACAAGGATCGCCCGTTCTTCTGCTACTGTCCGTGGACGCCCCCGCACGCGGCTTACCAGATACCCGACGACGAACCGGCATGGGCGATGTACAAGGACAAGCCGTGGAAAGACAAGTCCGCCAAGGTCGTAGCCGCCATGGATTCGATGATGGACAGGCAGGTCGGCGAGATTCTCGCGCTGCTGAAGGAGTTGAAGATAGACGATAACACGATCGTGTTCTTCACTTCCGATAACGGAGCGGCGAAGCGTTTTGACGGGATTCACAACTCGTGCGGCAAGATGAAAGGGCACAAGCGTTCGATGAACGAGGGCGGCATTCGCGTGCCGATGGTCGTTCGCTGGCCTGGAAAGATAAAACCCGGACAGGTAAGCGATCTTCCCTGGTACTTCCCCGACGTCATGCCGACGCTGGCGGAACTGGGCGGCGTTTCAAAGGAAGTGCCCAAGAACGTCGACGGTATTTCGATCGCGGCGACACTGCTGGGAGAGGGCGAGCAGAAGAAGCATGAATACCTCTTCTGGTCATCGGGCTCGCACGCCGTGCGGATGGGCAAATGGAAGGGGATCGGCAAGGGCGGGAAGATCCGCCTTTACGACCTGAGCAAGGATATCGGCGAGGCAAACGACGTCGCCGCCGAGCATCCCGATATCGTCAAGAAGATCAGCGAGATCATGGAAACCGAGTGGGTCGCACCGCGCAAGCAGGTGGATGACGGAAAATACACCGGCAGGGAACGCAAACCGAAAACGAAGAAACCCAACAAGAAGAATGCCTAGTTGTCTGCCTTGGGCAGCGGTTGTTTGATTTCGTAGATTATTGCGCCTGCTACCGCCAGCAGTGCGAACATGAGCACGCCCCAGGTGGTGTTGCTGGCGAGAGCTTTAATGACGTTTGCGAAGGTGGCGTGTCCGTTCTGGGACATGCGCATCCAGACATGCCCGGCCGCTGCGCCCAGGCCGGTGACCAGCCCGCAGATCAACGCATACAGCGCCCGTGAAGTGACTGTGGCGCTTCCGGCGTATCTGGCGGCGGCGGCTCCGGCGAGCATTGGGAGCACGATAAGCACCGCCCACAGGTTCATGATGCCGGGAAGGGAGCCCCATATCTGCAGGCATATCCATTCGCTCAGTGCGAAGATGACCATTCCCGCGACAGCGATGGGCAGGATGTGCCAACCCCGGGCCGGGAGGGATTTGCGGTGCTCGGCGACGGTCTTCATACGGCGCCGTATCGTCAGCGGCCAGTTGTAGAATCGCCCGAATACCGCGTGCTCGAGCAGTGCGCCGTGCTCGCCGAATACGGGTACGGCGTGTACGGCTCCGGTTGCCCAGTGACCGGCCATGAAACGCGCCAACGCCGGATACCGATACGCCATCTGTATCGGGAATGACAGGTATCCGAGGTACTTGACGAATCCCAGAAACAGTGCGATGTTGTAGTCCTTGAAGTTCCGTTCGCGGACGGCGAGGTATACGACGTACAAACCGCGAACCAGCGAACCGGGGGAGATCGGTATGACCTGTACGACCGCCAGCGCCGCCAGGCCGACCTTCCATGCCTCCTTGAATGGGACGCCGTTTGCGACGCAATACCATGCGGCTACGATAAGTGCGACGACTTGTGAGATCGGTAGGGTGCAGACGTGAACCGCGAGGCTCTTGAGGTACTTCTGGATGAATGGTTCACTGATTTGCGACTCGATGGTCGCGTGATCCTCTTCACTGAGCATGCCGTTTCGCCGACCTTCTTCCATCATATCGCGCAGCCACTGCTCCCTGGCTTCGGCGTTGAAGTACAGGCGGGCAGGACGGACGAATACGTAACGCAGCTTTTCGCGGAGGTACTCGCCATCGGTGAGCATGCGGTGCATGAATCCGGGCAGAAACGAGAGCGCCGCATGCCCCGCCAGGCGCAGCGGACTGCCCGCCAGCGCGACGGCGCGATCGTCGGAAACCCTCCCGTTTCGATGCCACGTTATCAGCTTTTCGAGCAATTTACCCTTGAAGGCCCGCGCGGCGTACGAGCAGGAAGTTACGATGCTCCAGCAGTGTTTTCTGTAGGTCGCATTGCCCCATAGCGAACGCAGTGCCCTGCCGAATCGCGGACCGATCACCGCGACCGCCGCCATGGCGATACCGAGCGGCCAGGACATCGCTCCGGCGAAACACGCCCATATGAAAGCTGCTGTCGCGCCGCCGCAGCACAACGTTCCGATCGTACCTGCCGCCGCGAAGATCAGCGCCTTGAAGCGATTTCCCCTCAGTGAGGCGGAAAACTCATCATCGGCGATACCGCGAACGTTCGAGGCGGTGATGGAACTGTCGATCATCGTTGACCAGAGCCTGCCGCTGTAGAGCAGGCGCACGTGGTTGTGCGTGATGTCCGGCAGGGAGTTGCGGTAGACTTCTTCGACGGCCTGGAGTTCCTCCAGGGCGGGGCCCATATCCGCGAAAGTTTCCCGATGCGCATCGATGTACCGCTCGAGCGTTTGCAGGTTGCCCCTGTCGAACTGGACCAGCGATCCGCGGAGGAAGCCCTTGACTATCAGCGGGAAGTCTCCCGGCGACATCGGACCGAATGGCAGGAGGGCGAGCCCCGCGCGGAAGTCGACGGCGGTGAGCCCATCAGCGGGTCCGTCGCCCGCGTCGTTGCGTTTCAGGACGTTCGGTTGGGACTTGCACGTGGCCCATTCGTATTGGCGCGCGAATTCGTGTGCCCCGATTTCGTGGAGGAGTTTGACGAAGTCGCCCATGAAGCGGTGCTTGGCGCGGTATTCCGGCGAGCCGAGTTGTTCCGGATCGACTTGCCTGCCCTTGAGATGCCGCTTGAGGACGTCGAGATGGTTATCGACTTCGAAGTCCCAGACGCGCCCGTCGATCCATTCGCTCAGTTCGCCGCAGCTTCCAATTGTGCGGTCAACGAACGTGGCGTGTATGTCGACCACGGATTTCTCGTCGCCGAACTTCAGCCCAGCGGCCCGGCGGATAAATTTCTGCCACAATGCTCCGGCCCGTGCGGCCGCCGGGTTCACCTGCAACTGGAACGGGCCCTGGAAGCCGATCCGGTAAATGATGTTCCTGAACGCCAGCGAACCTCGCGACGGAGGGACGAGAATTTTCATCGCGCAAGTTTTGCCCGCCTCCAGCCCGCCCGGCGTCTGGCCGCTCGAGTCGATTTCCAGGATATTGACACGGTAGACCTGGCCGGCGAATCCGCCTCCGACGAACTTGTCGATCTCAAGGCGCACCTTTCCGGTCGCAGAGTCGCTAACGCCGGTGATTTCGTAGGTTAGTTCCTGCCCGGCGTCGTATCTGTCGGCCCGCATGGGACGAATGAGTTCGAGTTGGTCGAACCGGCGGGTCAGTTCGCGGCGAATTTCATCTGGATGGCTGGTTACGATTGTTAACTCCTGTCAGTCTCGTTATCGGCGTGTATGTAGTATCGGTTGTTCCAGGCGCTAAGATAAAGGGATTGCTGACGCCGGGCCGCTATGGTATCCTCCGGCGATTTTAACCGGCGATTCTACTCGGGACACCGTTGTCTCGGGCCAGTGTAACGTATTGCAGGAAAAGAACATGCCTCGCAGGGACGATCTGGAGACAATCATGTTAATCGGCTCTGGCCCGATAGTTATCGGACAGGGCTGTGAGTTTGACTATTCCGGAACGCAGGCATGCAAGGCCCTTCGCGAGGAAGGATACCGCATTGTGCTGGTTAATTCCAACCCCGCGACGATCATGACCGATCCGGAACTTGCCGACCGGACCTACATCGAGCCGATCACGCCCCAGGCGGTCGCCAAGATAATCGCGCGAGAGCGCCCCGATGCGCTCCTTCCGACCCTCGGCGGGCAGACGGGGCTCAATACGGCCGTCGCCGTCGCCGATTCGGGCGTGCTGGAAGAATTCGGTGTCGAGATGATCGGCGCCACTCGCGAGGCTATCCATCGCGCCGAGGATCGCACGGAGTTTAAGAATATCTGCCTGGGCATCGGTCTGGACGTCCCGCAAAGCGGCGTGGCCCACTCGATGGACGACGCCCGGAAGATAGTCGCCGACGTGGGGCTGCCGGTCTGCATCCGCCCGGCCTATACGCTTGGCGGAACGGGCGGGGGGTTTGCGTTCAACAGCGAGGAGTTCGAGGAGATCGCCGCACGCGGACTGGAGTATTCGCCCATCAGCGAGATACTCATCGAAGAGTCGGTGCTCGGGTGGAAGGAATACGAACTCGAGGTGATGCGCGACAAGGCCGACAACGTCGTGATCGTCTGCACCATCGAGAACTTCGACCCGATGGGCGTGCATACCGGAGATTCGATTACCGTGGCGCCCGCCCAGACGCTGACCGACAAGGAATATCAACTGATGCGCGACGCGTCGGTGGCCATCATGCGCGCCATCGGCGTGGAGACCGGCGGGTCGAACGTGCAGTTCGGAGTCGATCCCCAAACGGGGCGAATGATCGTTATCGAGATGAACCCGCGCGTCAGCCGGTCTTCGGCGCTGGCGTCCAAAGCCACCGGCTTCCCGATCGCAAAGATCGCGGCCAAGCTGGCGGTTGGATATACGCTCGACGAGATTTCCAACGATATCACGCGCGAGACGCCGGCGAGCTTCGAGCCGACAATCGACTACTGCGTGACGAAGATTCCGCGATGGACGTTCGAGAAATTTCCCGAGGCCGACGAGACGCTGACCACACAGATGAAGTCGGTCGGCGAGGCCATGAGCATCGGGCGGACGTTCAAGGAATCGCTGCAGAAGGGCATCCGGTCGATGGAGGTCAAGCGGTACGGGCTGGGGCTGGACGGGAACGACAAGTGGCTCAAATCGAAGCGCGGCCAGCCCGTCGGCGGGGCAGACGATGTAAGCGGCGAGGACACGGACTATCCGATCGACAAGTCGCGCCTGCGCCGCAAACTGGCGATCCCCAGCCAGGGACGCATGTATTACGTGCGTTACGCCTTCAAGATGGGCTGGAGTGTCGATGACGTGTTCGACCTGACGAAGATCGACCGCTGGTTCCTGACGCAGATGAAGCAGCTTACCGACTTCGAGGGCGAACTTGAGGCCGTCGACAGCGTCAATGACGCTTCCGACGTTCTGCTGCGCCAGGGAAAGCAGTGGGGCTACAGCGATATTCAACTGGCGACGATCTGGAATACCACGCCCGATGCGATACGGACCGCGCGCAGCGCCAGGGGCATCATGCCGGTATACAAGCTTGTAGATACCTGCGCCGCGGAGTTCGAGGCCTACACGCCGTATTACTATTCGACGTATGAGACGCCCATCCGGCAGATCGCCGATGGCGAAATCTCAGAGTATGTTGACGACGAAGTCCGCATTAGCGACAAGAAGAAGATCGTCATTCTCGGCGGCGGGCCGAACCGGATCGGGCAGGGGATCGAGTTCGATTACTGCTGCGTCCATGCGGCCTTTGCGGCCCGGGAACTCGGTTACGAGTCGGTCATGATCAACTCGAATCCCGAGACCGTCTCGACCGACTACGACACATCCGACATGCTCTTCTTCGAGCCGCTTACCCTCGAGGACGTTCTGAACATATGCGAAAAGCTCAACGATGCCCCGCTGGGCACGGAGGGCAAGCTGCACGGCGTGATCGTGCATTTCGGCGGGCAGACTCCGCTGAACCTCGCCCGCGGACTGGAAGACGCAGGCGTGCCGATCATCGGCACGAGCCCCGAGTCGATCGACCTGGCGGAAGACCGCGAGCGGTTCGCCCAGGTACTCGAAGAACTCGGTCTCCAGTCGCCCCCGAGCGGGACGGCGTACACGGTCCAGGAGGCTCGCGAAATCGCCGACCGGGTGGGCTATCCCGTACTCGTGCGCCCCAGTTACGTACTTGGCGGGCGGGCGATGGAAATCGTCTCCGACCAGCAGCAGCTCGATATATACATGGGCAGAGCGGTCGACGCCTCGACGGTGGGGCGGGACCACCCGATCCTGGTCGACAAGTTCCTCGCAAACGCTATCGAGGTGGACGTCGATTGCATTTCCGAGTTCGGCGCGCGCCCGGACGGGACGCTGTCGTGCAACGCCCGGGCGGTGGTCTGCGGCGTGATGGAGCATATCGAGCAGGCGGGCATCCACTCGGGAGACTCGGCCTGCTCGCTGCCGCCGTATTCGCTCAGCGACGAGGTCGTCGTCGAGATCAAACGCCAGACCCTCGCCCTGGCAGAGCGGCTCGCCGTACGCGGACTGATGAACATACAGTTCGCCGTAAAGGACGGGTCGGTCTACCTCATCGAGGTAAACCCGCGCGCCTCGCGCACCGTACCGTTCGTCTCAAAGGCCACCGGCGTCCCCTGGGCGAAACTCGCGGCAAAGGTGATGGCGGGAATGAGCCTCGACGAACTCGAAGTCCATGAGGCTCCGAGGCCCAAGCAGACGTCCATCAAGGAAAGCGTCTTCCCGTTCACCAAGTTCCCCGGCGTCGACGTGATACTAGGCCCGGAGATGCGGTCGACCGGAGAGGTCATGGGCATCGACATGAGTTTCGGCGCCGCATTTGCCAAGAGCCAGATGGCCGCCGGGACGACCCTGCCCATGAGCGGGACAGTATTCATCTCCGTCTGCGACGCCGACAAACCTCACGTTATCACGATCGGGCAGCAGCTTATGGCGTTGGGTTACGACCTGGTGGCTACCGGCGGAACCCACGAAGTGCTCACCGGCGCCGGCGTACCGGCGAGGCACGTACACAAACTGGCCGAGGGGCGCCCGAACATCGTCGACCTGATCACAAACGGTGAAGTCCAACTGCTGATAAACACCCCGACGCGCCGCGGCCCGACTACTGACGAGGGCAAAATACGCGCCTCCGCCACACGTCACATGATCCCGCTGATCACGACGATCACCGCGGGAAGAGCGGCGGTGGCGGGAATCACGGCGCTGCTGGCGTCATCACGCCAGGACGGCGGAGACCCCGGCCTGGCGTGGACGGTCAGACCGCTGCAGGAATATTTCTAATCCCCCCGGTGTATTCACCGGGGGCGAAACAAGCGTTTTGCGAATGATCTTTCTCCTTATGGTGCGCATGGATTTCGCCCCGGGTGATTACACCCGGGGGTTTCGCGCACCGTTGCGTGGGTTCCGTACTCCAATCGCGATCGATAATACGCTGTTGTTGACAATGCGAGTTCGTACAGGACCCCCCGGTGTATTCACCGGGAGCTAAATTTGCAGGGGGTTGCATTTTGGCGGTCGGGCGGGAACAATTAGTGTTTCACGCATACTCGTTGCACAAACTAAGGAGAATACTATGTATCGTTCACTCATTATCGCACTGGTTCTTATTGTTATGCTTGTCGCCGCCACGGACATGACCCTCGCCGCCGAAGAGTTCAAACCGCTGTTCGACGGTAAGACGCTCAAGGGGTGGAACGCCCTGCCCGGGGGCAAGTGGGAAGTCAAGGACGGCGTGATTCTCGGGACGAGCGCCAAATCCGAACGCCGCCACGGGCTGCTGGCCAGCGACAAGGAGTACACCGACTTCGTCGTGCAATTCAAATTCCTCGTGGTCAAGGGCGACAGCGGTTTCTACTTCCGCAGCGAGAAGGTCAAGGGCGCCGTCGGCGTACACGGTTTCCAGATGGAGATCGACAACTCCAAAGAAGTCGGCGGGCTCTACGAGACCGGAGGGCGGGCCTGGACAAAGCGCCCGGACCCCAAGCTTATCGAGAAGATCTACAAGCCTGGAAAGTGGAACCAGGGATCAATCACCGCCATCGGCAAGAATGTGACCGTTCGTCTCAACGGCGAGATAACCGCCGAACTCAAGAACGACAAGGGACGCGTAAAAGGGTATTTCGCGATGCAGTTGCACGGCGGGATGGACATGGAAGTCATGTTCAAGGACATCGAGATTCGCGAGGAGAAACCCGCCGCCGACGGATTTCGCCCCATGTTCAACGGGAAGGACCTGACCGGATGGAAGACCACGGGCAACTGGAAGGTTCTGAAGGATAACGTTATCGCACTGGAGCCGCGCCCCGGCGAGCGCGGGTGGACGCGCTACGACGCATATCTGACTACCGACCGCAAGTACAAGGATTTCATCATCGATCTCGAGTTCAAATTCAAGAAGGGCGGGAACTCGGGCGTCTTCCTGCGAGTGGGCGACCCGAAAAGCCAGGTCAACAGCGGATTCGAGGTGCAGATCCTCGACACGCACGGCAAAAAGAAGTTCGGCGCCCACGATTGCGGAGGGGTGATCGGGACTTCGGGTCCGTCAAAGATGATGGTCAAGCCCGCCGGCGAGTGGAACCGCTACATAATCTCGGTGATCGGCTCGCAACTGAAAGTGAATCTCAACGGCGAGCAAATCCAGGATTTTGACATGAGCAAGACCAAACTGAAGAACCGCCCGCTGAGCGGCTACATCGGGTTCCAGGACGAAGCCAAATACCTCTGGTACCGCAACGTCCGTATCAAAGAACTGACCGACAAGAAGGAAGCATCAAAATGAACAACGCGCACACACGACGCAATTTCCTGAAGGTCGTGGGGCTCGGGGCTGCCGCTTTAGCCATGCCCGTTTCGCTTCGCGCCGCAGAGGCCAAGCGCAAACCCAACATCATATACATAATGGCCGACGATCTGGGCTATGGCGACCTTAGCTGCTATGGGCAGAAGAAGTTCACCACCCCGCATATCGACAAGATGTGCGCCGAGGGCATGAAATTCACCGACCATTATTCCGGTTCGACGGTATGCGCCCCGTCGCGTTGCGTGCTGATGACCGGATTGCATACCGGGCACGCTTACGTTCGCGGTAATCGCGAGGTCCGCCCCGAAGGGCAGGCGCCCATGCCCGCCGACATCTTCACCGTTCCGCGCATGCTCAAGAAGGCCGGCTACGTCACCGGCATGTTCGGCAAGTGGGGGCTCGGCGCGCCGGGTTCGGCGAGCGATCCGGCCGAGCATTTCGACACGTTTTTCGGATACAACTGCCAGCGACAGGCCCACACGTACTATCCCAGGCATTTGTGGAGTAACAGGACGAAGGTCCCGCTGGACGGGAAGACCTACAGCGCCGACCTCATCGCCGAAAAGGGTCTGGAGTTTGTCAAGACCAACAAGGACAAGCAGTTCTTCTGCTACATGCCCACCACCGTTCCGCATGCGGCGATGCACGTTCCGGAAGATTCCCACAAACCGTGGCGCGAGAAATTTCCGCAGTTCGAAAAGAAGATCGGGCGCTATTCCGGCCCGACTGTCACGAATCCCATCGCCGCGTTCGCGGGTATGGTCACGCGACTCGACGCGAGCATCGGCAAGCTTTTCGCCCTGCTGAAGGAACTGAAGATCGACGAAAACACGCTGGTCATCTTCACCAGCGACAACGGCGCCCACCGCGAGGGCGGGCACGATCCGAAGTTCTTCGATTCCAACGGGCCGCTGAAGGGCCTGAAACGCGACCTCTACGAAGGCGGGATCCGCGCTCCGTTCATCGCTCGCTGGCCGGGCAAAATTAAAGCCGGAACGACCACCGCCTTACCGTCGGCGTTCTGGGACTTCATGCCCACATGTGCCGAGGTCGCTGGCATCGAGGCGCCCAAGGGCATCGACGGGTTGAGTTATTTACCCACGCTGCTCGGGCAGGATGACAAGCAGAAAAAGCACGAATATCTCTACTGGGAGTTTTTCGAGGGCGGAGGCAAGGATGCGGTCCGCATGGGCAAGTGGAAGGGCGTCCGCACAAACACTCGCAGAAACCCCGACGCGCCGCTGGAACTCTACGACCTGGAAAAGGATCTCGGCGAGACGAAGAACATTGCGGCCGACAATCCCGATATGGTCAAGAAACTCATGGGCTTCATAAGAGCCGCCCACACCGAATCACCACTATGGCCAACAAAACCAAAACCGAAAAAGAAAAAATAATCATCGACAAGTAAGCCAAAGCGGTTGGATATATGAATTCGGTATTTGTTTTCGACTTGTCATGGAGAGTCGCATGGTGTATACTATGTGTATACGAGCTATAGGAGCAACCATGACCAAGACACTCATCAAACACGGTAACAGCCTGGCGCTAGTGATCGACAAGCCTATCCTGGAGATGCTCCGGATTTCCGCCGAGACGCCTCTTGAACTGACGAGCAATGGCGATTCGCTTCTGATATCTCCCGTTCGAGATCCGAAACGGGAGAAGCAACTCAAGGGTTCTCTGGAGAAGATCAACAGCAAGTTCGGAACCGACCTGAAACGCCTGGCGGAGTGAGCAATCTTGATCGATTTTGTCGAGATCAAAGATGTGCTGTCGATTCACAGCAACCAGATCGATCTGTACGGTGGTGAACATGGCGTGCGGGATATGGGACTCTTGGAGTCGGCTGTCGCCCAGCCACGGGCTGCTTTCGGAGGCGGATTCCTTCATGCAGATATATTCGGGATGGCCGCGGCGTACATGTTCCACATTGTTCAGAATCATCCATTTTTGGACGGTAACAAGAGAACCGGACTGGTGGCGGCACTCTTGTTTCTGGACATCAACGATATTGAGATCGAAACGCCCGAGGGGAGCCTTTGCGACCTGACGATCACTGTAGCGACCGGGAATGCAGGGAAGCCTGAAATCGCCGAGTTTTTCCAGACACACGCTCAGTGACCGCGCCGCCCGATCAGCTAAAAACAAAATATGCTGTTGATCCCAGGCGATTGGATCACAATACTTACATATCCACACAGCCGATTGGATTGGACGACATGGGAAAACGCCGACTCTGATCTCATTTGGGGTAGTGCGAGCTGAAAGGCGACAAGCAGAAGAAACACGAGATGGTCAAGAAACTAATGGGCTTCATAAGAGCCGCCCACACCGAATCACCACTATGGCCAACAAAACCAAAACCGAAAAAGAAAAAATAATCATCGACAAGTAAGCTAAAGCCCAATCGCCAGTCGTTAACCTTGCGTTTTTGAGTTTCGCCGTGATACAATTCATTGATGAGTTCAACGCTTCGGCAGATTTGTAAGCTTGTCAATACTGGTGAGTTTCGCATATCGGACCACGGATACGACGAGCTTGCCGAAGATGGTATACTGGTCGGCGAGGTTATCGCCAGCCTGGCTTCGGCACAGGTGGTTGAAGATTACCCCAACTACCCAAAGGGACCTTGTGTTCTGGTCCTCCAGACCGGCGATGACCAGCAGGCGATACATGCCGTCTGGGGCCTGCCGCGCGGGCAGGACTCCCCCGCCGTCCTGGTGACCGCTTACAAACCGGACCCTGAAAAGTGGACTGACGATTTCAAACGGAGACGATAATGACTCAGAGAAAGCATACAAAACTGATTCGTGAGAAGAATTTTGCTGCCGAGGTTACCGTCGAATTGCTCGATTCACCGGAGGCATGGGGACCGCACCTGTCACCGGAAGACGCGGCCAAGCTCGACAGCGTTCGCCTGGCGCTAAGAAACGGAAATATTTCCAAAGCCCAGGAATTAAGCCGCGTATATCGCCTGACACCAATCTCAGCAGCTTGAACGCCACACCGACTCACCACTCTTGTCCACAAAACCAAAACCGAAGAAGAAAAAGCAATCGTCGATCCAAAACGCCTCGCGGAGTGAGCCTGTGGTCTCGGCACTCCGTTTAATAGCGACCGACAATACGTTCGCCTCATCCCGACGGCTTGTCCTGCCCAAAGGGCGAAGCGGGAGAATCGGGACCGCGATATCACCTGTGTGGCGGATACGCTATCTATGAAGGGAAGCAGTATGCTTGACTCAGAGTCTAGTTGCGGCGCGCCGGTGGGGCGGCGCGAGTTTCTTGTCGGAAGCGGTCTGGCGGTTGGGCTTGGCGCCCTGGCCGATGGGGCGCCTGGGCCCGCCAAGAAGAAGACCGACACCTACACCCTCAAGCGGGAGATCCCCGTCGACAAGCGATACGACGTTGTAATCGCCGGGGGCGGTCCCGCGGGCGTTGCCGCCGCGGTGTGCGCCGCGAGGCTTGGCGCGAAAGTCCTGCTGGTCGAGGCCGCCGGTTGCCTGGGCGGAATGGGGACATCGGGCCTGGTCACCGCGTTCGACCCGATGGGCGACGGGACCAGGATGCTCGTTGGCGGGTTTATGCGCGAGGTTGTCGAGATGATGTACTCCCGCGGTTTCCTCAAGCCCGGGATCGATCCAAACGCCTGGCGCAGGAACTACCACAACTGGACGCCTTTCCAGGCGGAAGGCTACAAGCTCGTGCTGGACGAGTTCGTAACCAAGGCCGGCGTTGAAACCCGCTTCTTCACGCGCGTTATCGACGCCGAGTCCGACGCGAAGAGCGGCGTGGTCTCCGGTGCAGTTCTGCAGAACGTCGAGGGATATAGATTTGTCCGGGCCGGGGCGTACATAGACGCCACCGGCGACGGGGTGCTGGCCGATCTGTGCGGGGCGCCCTGTCGCGAAGCCGGGCGCGACACCGAGGCCCCGATGGCAGCCACGCTCTGTTCGCTTCACGCGGGTATAGACTGGTCGCGATGGGGCAACCAGCATGCGGCGCTCAAGAAAGCCCTGGCCGACAAGCACTTCACCCAGGCCGACAGGCATCTGCCCGGAATGAGCCGCGTCAGCGACACCGTGGGAGTTCTGAACGGCGGGCACCTGTTCCGCATGAACGCCCTGAAGTGCAAAGATCTCAGCGAAGGGGTCATGCTCGGGCGGCGAATTGTGCAGGAGTACGTCGCCTTCTACAAGAAGTACGTTTCCGGCTGCAAGAACCTGCAACTGGTCGCTACCGGTGCGGTGATCGGCGTTCGCGAGTCGCGGCGGATCGTCGGCGAGTATGAGTTGACCATCAAAGATTACCTGGCCCGCCGCCAGTTCCCCGACCAGATCGCCGTGTTCAACAAGGCCGTCGACATCCACGCATACGACTGCACCGAAGAGGCCTACAAAAAGTACTACCGGGAGTACCGCAAGACCGGCCGGCTGAAACCCGGCGAATGCTTCGGGATTCCATACAGCATCCTCGTGCCCAAGGGGTGGAAAAACCTGTGGGTCGCGGGGCGATGCAACTCAAGCGACGTGAAGGTCCACGGGTCTATCCGCGTCCAACCTGCCGCTTCAATGATGGGCCAGGCCGCCGGAACCGCCGCGGTCCAGTCAATCCGAACCAAACAGCCCGCCAACGATCTGGACACCGCCGAGTTAATCCAAACCCTCCGCAAAGCCGGCGCCTTCCTCCCGCAAAAAGAAACCAGCAAGAAGATGACCCGCGCGTAGGGTTGGACCCTGGCGCACGGAACCGGTCGTCACGCCTTGCCCGGCGGGCGGAGGTTGGCTTTGATTTCTTCGTCGAATGTTTTCAGGAGCCCGGTGAGCTTCTTTACGGCGTCCGGATTCTTGTCGGCGACATTTTTGGCTTCGTTTATGTCGGTCGACAGGTCGAACAGTTGGGCGCCTGTTGTGGGTTTGACCTTGGGTTGGTTTTTCTTGCGGCGCGGCTGGACTGGTTTGATGTGGAGCTTCCATTTTCCGCATCGTACGGCCGCTAGCTCTCCGCGGGCGGTGTGGTAGTAAAACGCCTCGTATGGACTCTTGGCGCCCGACTGGCCGGTCATTAGCGGGAAGATGTCTTTTCCGTCGATCACGCGGTCCTTTGGCGCCTCGCCGCCGGCGAGTCGGGTAAGCGTCGGCAGGAGGTCCATGATTGTCGCCACCTCGCTGCAGGTCGACTTGGCGGGAATTTTGCCGGGCCAGCGCATGACGCACGGTTCGCGCATCCCGCCTTCCCACGTCGAGCCCTTCTTGCCTCGCAGCGGGCCCGCGGATCCGGCTGCGGGTCCGTTGTCCGAGGTGTAGATCACCAGCGTGTTCTTGTCGATACCGAGGTCTTTCAGGGCTTTCAGGATCTCGCCGACGCCCCAGTCGATGCACGCGATTACGTCGCCGAACAGCCCGGCGCCGCTGGAGCCCTTGAACTTCTTCGAAATGTGGAGCGGGTAGTGGGGCATCGTGTGGGGGAGGTACACGAAGAACGGGCCGCCCTTGTTGGCCGTGATGAACTTGATCACTTCCCGCGTATAGCGTTCGGTGAGTTCCGGTTGGTTGGCGGGATACTCGATTACCTCTTCGTTCCGCATGAGCGGTACGGTGCTGCGCTTATGCTCGCCTTTTGATCGCTGGTCATCGGTGAAGTTGTCGGGCAACTTCGCGTCGGAGGCGTACGTCATGTTCGCCGGAAGCCACATGTCGTTGCTGAACGGGATACCGTAGTAGTAGTCGAAGCCCTGGCTGGCCGGCAGGAACTGCTTCTGGTGACCCAGGTGCCACTTGCCCACGCAGGCGGTGGCGTAGCCTTGCTTCTTGAGCAGTTCGGCGATCGTGATTTCCTTGGGGTTCAGGCCCCTGGTCGAGTGGGGAAACAGCACGTGCTGATGCATCCCGACGCGCCGCGGATAGCAGCCGGTCACCAGCGACGATCGCGTCGGCGAGCATACCGGCGCCGTCACGTAGAAGTCGGTGAACTTCATTCCCTCGGCGCGCATCTTGTCGATGTGCGGGGTCTTGAATTTCGTGGCGCCGTAGCAGCTCAGGTCGCCATATCCCTGGTCGTCGGCGTAGATGACGATGAAATTAGGTTTATTATTCCCCGCAGCCGCCCCGGCCGGCGCCGCCAGCGCCGGACGAACCGCCACCGCCGCGGCAGAAACGCCGATCATCTTCAGGAACCCGCGCCGATTTAGTTTGCTCTTCATTTCTCTACTCCCGTAACTGGAACTCCGCGAACGTTTACGATACTCTAACAGAAGAGCGTGGCGAGAGGTAGCAATGGATAGTATGAAAAACCTGCGAAAATTGTTGGTGTTTATCTGCGTTTTGGTATTGGGCTCGAACCCCGTATGGTCGCAGAGTGTTTCCAGGCTCTGGGGGCGATCTGGTGAGAAATGGAATCCCCACGGACGCCTGCCCGATTTCTCCCACGCCGGTTACCACAGCGGCGAAAAGGCCATCGGGACAGTAAAACAGGCCGCCGACGTCAAGGAGTTCGGCGCCAAGGGCGACGGGCGGACCGACGACAGCGACGCATTCATCAAGGCCATCGCATCCGTCAAGAGCGGGGCGATCTACATCCCGCCCGGGCGGTACAAGATCATGAAGATCATCGAGATCCGCAAGAGCGGTGTCGTGCTGCGCGGCGCGGGCGCGACCAAGACGTTCCTCGTTTTCCCCACGCCCCTTAACGATATCAAGCCCAATATGGGCAGCACCACATCGGGCCGGCCGACCTCCAACTACTCGTGGTCGGGCGGGTTTGTCTGGTTCAAGGGGGACATTGGATCCGGGAATCTGACGGCGATAACCGCCCCCGCCAAACGCGGCCAGCGGGCTTTTAAGGTCGCATCAACCGAAAAGCTCAAACCCGGGCAGCGAATTCAAATTTATCTGCGCGACGACAAGAAGAAGTCGCTGCTGAGCCATCTGTATTCCGGCGACCCGGGCGATACGGGCAAGATCCGCGCCTCTTCGCACAAAGTCTCGCTGCCCTGCCGTGTTGTCTCAGGCGCCAAGGGGCGTCTGACGATCGACCGCCACCTGCCGCTGGACGTTCAACTCGCATGGAACCCGCAGGTGAAGCAGTTCGCTCCGACGGTAACCGAGTGCGGTATCGAGGATGTCTGCTTCCTGTTCCCCAAACGCCAGTACAAGGGACATTTCACCGAACTGGGCTACAACGCGATTGCGTTTTCGGGCGTGGTGAACTGCTGGGCGCGGAACATCCGGATCGTCAACGCCGACAGCGGTATCTTCGTTCATGGCCGGTTCTGCACGGTGCGGCGCATTTCGCTGGAGACCGACGGCGCCCAGACGGGCAGGGGGGGCGTTTTCGGGCATCACGGGGTCACGCTGGGCGGCAGCGACAATCTCCTGACGCAGTTTGATATTCGGATGCGGTTCATTCACGATATCACCGTGTCGCGATCGTGGGGCAATGTGGCTTCGAACGGGCGGGGGGTGGACCTCTGCTTCGACCATCACAAACGGGCGCCGTTTGCGAACCTGTTCACGAACCTCGACCTCGGCGCGGGGACTCGCATGTGGCGGTGCGGCGGGGGGCGGTCGCTGGGCAGAAACTGCGGGGCGTTTGGAACGTTCTGGGGTATCCGGGCGAAAAAATCACAGGCCCATCCCGGCGGTTTCGGACCGGCATCGATTAACCTCGTGGGCGTCGAAACGAGCAGGCCGTCGAAAACCGACCCCAACGGAATATGGTTTGAAGCGATCGAGCCCGAATCGCTCATCCCGCGGAACCTCCACGAAGCCCAACTCAAACGCAGACTTCGCGAGAGATGATGATTCGCGTGAACGCGTGTAGAATATATCGGCTTATAATTCGGGGTCCTTTTTTCCTGCAATCTTCAAAAATAGGTTCTAAATACTTGGCACATAAGCATATAGAGTGGTTCTGGCCCGTTTTACGCTCTCGTGTTACCGGATGGCAATTGGCGACAACGGTTCTACGGCGAAACGACCACCTCAAAGTCCGAACCCTTTACACGCCGCAACTCTTCATGCAGAACTGGAATGCGCTGGTCTGGCGCTACTGAGATTGCCCATTCTATTCCGTTGTCGGCTACTAACATTCCGTAACGCTTGAGGGCCGTCAGGATCGTGCGGACTTCCGGGGAGAATTTGGAGACGTCGAAGTTGGCGCGGAGGCGGAAACGTTCGCCCATCCTTGGATAATTCTTGTTGGTGTGGCGGCTGGCGTAGTGGGTGGCGGGGGGGATGAAGGCTCGGCGGGTTTTGCGGATGGTTACTCGCAGTGCGTGGTTGATGCGTCCTCGTTTGAGTTCGTCGTAGCGGACGATGGCGGGGAAGATGGGCAGCCCGGCCGCGTCGGCGGACGTCCAGCCTTTGGGGCGGAGCTTGTTGGTTTTGAGATCGAAGATTGACGCCTGGGCGGCTTGCCAGCCGGCGGGGGTCCTCCGCATTCCGAAAAACTCGTACAGCATGCGATTGGCCGGGTCAACGATGATGGCGTGGCGGTCGCCGCCCTGCTTGAGCGTGTCGCGCTGGACGTCGAGCAGCGTCAGCTTTTTCTGCTTTTGCGAGGCGCTTCGCAAATAACCCGCGGGCCAGCCTTCTATTGGCACGTTGTCGGGGACGGGGTAGGGGCCCTTGTCCGATTCGCCGGGGTATGCGGTGATCTTGACGGGCACGCGTTTCTGGTTGGGCGGTACGATTACAAAC